>NZ_CAUTBW010000053.1:0-15840 GCF_963536905.1 uncultured Alloprevotella sp.
ACACAAATCGCGGAGGCTGGGGAGGCCGTCGAGATTTTGATGCCCGTAATACATCTGCTTCTGTGAGTGGTTCACGTGGCGGTTTTGCTGGCCGTCGGACAGGTTTCGAGGGAACTACAATGAGCAACAATCGTAGTTTTGGAAATCGTCCTAATGCTTCTTCGAATAATCGCTCCTTTGGAAACCGTTCTTTCGAAAGTCAGCAGCAACCACAGCGTCAGTCTGTACCACGTATGGAAACGTTTCCCAATCGAAGTTTCGGACAACCAGCTGGTGGCTCCTTTGGTGGCGGTCGTAGTTTTGGAAATAGCACTGGTGGTTTCTCTACAGGCGGTAGAGGCAGCGTAGGAGGTAGTGGCGGAGGCCGTACTTTTGGTCGCTAATGAATTTAGACAAAATATTGCTTAGTTTACTAAAAAAAGATTCTTAATGATGAAAAGGACATATTTGCTTTTGGGAGCGCTAGTTTTTGCGCTTCCGCTGAGCGCACAGGATATCTATAAGGTTGAAAGCTTCTCTAGTGAGGACCTCAATGGGACGGCACGTTATGTTGGTATGGGGGGGGCTATGAATGCTTTGGGGGCAGACATTTCTACTATGAGTGTGAACCCCGCAGGTATAGGTCTCTATCGTCGAAGCGACTTTTCTATGACAGGAAGTCTCTTGATGGAAAAAGGTGCGAAGCGTTTCAATGATATAGGTAGAAACCGGGCAAGTTTCGACCAAATAGGTTTTGTTTGGTCCACTCCAACTCGAGGCAATAGTTTGAAGTTTATGAACTTTGGCTTTAACTATCGTAAGAGCAAGAATCTGAAAAATTATATAGGAATCGAGAATGTTTCTACAAATGGTGCTTCACAGGCTATTAGTGCTGCAAATCTCGGATATATGTATGGTGGAGATCATTATACACAAAACTCCAACGGTTCTCTTTCTTTTAAAATGCCATTGACGGATGCAGCTTATAATTCCTATATGTTGGAGCCTACTTTCAAGACAGGTTCAACGACAGCTGTAAAGTCTTGGAACCCAACAAGCGCTAATGCATATAATTACCGTCGTGAGCAACATGGCGGTATTCATGAGTTTGATTTCAATCTAAGCTTTAATTTCAACAATAGCCTATATGCAGGTCTAACTATGGGCGTGTATGATGTAGATTGGAATAGTCATCTTTTCTACAAAGAAGGTATCGCTGACGGAACGGGTAAGATGCATGATTATTTCATGACCAATGATGAGGCAATCAATGGTAATGGTTTTGATTTGAAGCTGGGCGTTATTCTCCGCCCCATAAAGAAATCTCCGTTCCGCATAGGTTTAGCATTCTCTACTCCTACATGGTACAGTTTAACAGGGAACAATATCCTGTGGATGAATTCTCCATTTGTTGCACCCGGTAGCACGGAGAAAGAGACACAAGCAGGATATCGTACTGGAGACTTTGATTATAATATTCGCACCCCTTGGAAGTTGAATGTAAGTGTGGCAACAACTGTAGCCAATCGTTTAGCTTTGGATGCAGAATATGAATATAAGCATTTGCCTGCCGCAAGTGTTCGCTTTGCCAGTTATACTCCAGATATTTACGGAGGTTCTTGGAGCAGTAGTTATCGTGATGTAGCCATCGATAACCAGATTGATACATGGCTACGTGGACAACACACGTTGCGCTTAGGTGTAGAAATGCGTTTAGATGCAAATTTTTCAGCTCGCGCAGGTTATAACTATGTCAGCAGTCCTTTCAAAGATGGAGCATTCTTGAATCTTTATCCAAATGCCGGTACTTCGTATAAAGATAGCGAGTCCTTGCTCAATGCTACGGGTACAGACTATGTAAATATAGGTGGCACAAATCGCTTTACTTTGGGACTTGGATATCATAATAAGAGTTTTTATGCAGATCTGGCTTATCAATATCAGCAGCGCAGTACGACCGTGTATCCATTCCATGATACAAAGGAATACACGTCTGATGTGCAGATTGTCGCAGATCATGGTGTTCAAGGTCAGAAGTTAAAGAATATTCAAAATCGCTTAATGCTCACTATAGGATGGAAGTTCTAAACCTATAGGAAGAGACAGATCTGTTGAGCTTCTCTTCTTTTAAAGTAAGTAGGCAACTACGATTCTTTCACAGAATTGTAGTTGTCTTTCTTTTTTATTTTTTTCTGTGAGGATATGATGGAGATAGTTTGTAATATCTTGTAAAATAGTTGAATAAGACGCTATAAAATATCTTTATTGTATTTTATAATATCCTTATTGCAGTGATGGATACAATAAGGATATTCGTTGACATCCTTATTGCATTTTTGGTTTTTCTATAGCTACCTTTAAATACGTCTTTGGGATAAATAGTATCAGTTTGCAGAAACAAAAACATCCAAGCGCGAGAACCTCTCTCCTAGAGATTACAAAGCTTTGAAGTGGATGCAGTTTGCTGTTATGCTTGCAAAGTACTATCTTTGCAGTATTGAAAATTTCTAGTTTTATACTCGATGTTTTATGACTACAGAAGAGGAGTTTCAAAAGGTCTTAACAATATGTCGTGACTTATTTATAAAGAAGATGCACGACTATGGAGTGGCTTGGCGAATTTTACGTCCAATGTCACTGACAGATCAAATATATATCAAGGCCAATCGCATCCGCACTTTGGAGACAAAGGGGGAGGCTTTTGTTGATGAAGGAATCGTCCCGGAATTCATTGGTATCGTAAATTATGCTGCTATGGGACTTATTCAATTAGAAAAAGGCGCATCTTCAGGAAATGATATTTCCACTGAAGAAGCATTAGCCCTTTACGATAGAATGACCGCGAGCGCAATGGAGCTTATGCTAAAGAAAAATCACGACTACGATGAAGTATGGAGAGCTATGCGTGTAAGTTCATATACAGATTTGATTCTGATGAAGATTTCTAGAACAAAACAAATTGAAGACTTGCAGGGAAAAACGTTGGTATCTGAAGGGATCGCCGCTAATTATCGAGATATGATGAATTATGCAGTTTTTGCACTAATCAAATTAACACTTGAGTAAGCCTCTCAACATATTGCTCTTTTGGCTGACAAGAATAAGTGTGTTGCTCTTGTCGGTTGTATTTATATTTTCTGGCTTTGTCAAAGCAGTTGATCCTGTTGGCATGGTCATAAAGTTGAATGCCTATTTTCAGCATTGGGGCTTTCACATTGCAGATAATAATATCTGGCTTCAGATGTTTGTAGGAGCAATGGCAGCAATTGAATTACTGTTGGGAGTGAATTTGTTATTGGGTATACGTCGTAAACTTACAACTATTTTTACTGCTATTTTTATGCTTGTTATGACAGGCATAACACTATATGTTTTTCTGTACAATCCTGTCCCAGATTGTGGTTGCTTTGGTTCAGCCTTGAAGCTTTCTCACTCGGAGACTTTGTTGAAGAATGTGGTGTTGCTAGCTGCTTCTGTATTCTTGTCTGCGCGTCCTCAATATATTCTTAGATTGATTTCAGAAAGGAATCAATGGATTACAGCAGTATGTTCTTTGGTCTATGTGGTGAGTGTTACTGTCTATTCTTTTCGCCACTTACCCGTGATAAGTTTCACGCCATACAATGTTGGGACAAACATCAAATCGGCTTATGAAGGGAATGTGCCAGATCAAGCAGCAATGGAATTGGCCAATATATATATATATACAGCCAAGGGAGAAGATGTGACATACGAGCTACTTTCAGATACTTCCTTTACTTTTCTTCTTACTTTACCAGAGGAGAAAGAGGCTGATGATGGAAATAATGATCGAATCAATGACTTGTATGATTATTGTGTTGACAAGCATTATAAATTGATAGGTGTGGCCTCCCAGGCTTCAGGTAGTTTTTCTGATTGGATTGATCGCTCGGGTGCTGCATATCCGATGTTTTTTGGAGAACCTTCACAGCTGAAAGCAATGGTGCGTTCCAATCCTGGTTTGCTCTTGCTAAAGAATGGAGTCATAATAGGAAAATGGAGTCAAAATGATCTTCCAAGTGTTGATGAACAAACTCAAATTTCTGAGATTGTGAAGAGCGGGAACCCCACTAAGAGTGGGTTAGTTTTATTACTCTGGTGGCTCATTCCTGTATTATTAGCTATCCTTGCTGATCGTATATGGATTGGAAGTAAATTCTATAAACATTATATTTTCAAAAAAAAATTAAAACTAACAATTATGCGAAAGAAAATTGTAGCAGGCAACTGGAAAATGAATAAGAACCTGCAAGAAGGTATTGCTCTGGCAAAGGAACTTAATGAGAAACTTACTGCTGACGCTCCAAAATGTGATGTTGTCATCTGCACGCCATTTATCCATTTGGCTTCTGTTGCTAGTATCCTAAATCCTGAACTAATTGGTCTTGGTGCTGAAAATTGCGCTGATAAAGAAAAGGGAGCTTATACCGGTGAAGTTTCTGCCGAAATGGTGAAGAGTACTGGCGCTCAATATGTAATACTTGGTCACAGTGAGCGTCGTGCTTATTATGCTGAGACTCTTGAAATACTTCGTGAAAAAGTAAATCTTGCCTTGGCAAATGGTCTAGAAGTGATTTTTTGCATCGGTGAGGTTCTAGAAGATCGTGAAGCTAACCGCCAGAATGATGTTGTTAAGGCTCAGTTAGAAGGTTCATTATTTAATTTGACTGTGGAACAGTTCTCTCACATTATTCTTGCATACGAACCCGTTTGGGCTATTGGTACTGGTAAAACGGCTACTTCTGAGCAAGCAGAGGAAATGCACGCATTCATCCGTCAGACTATCGCTGAAAAGTTTGGTGCTGAAGCAGCAGAGAATGTTTCTATTCTTTATGGTGGAAGTTGCAAGCCCAGCAATGCTAAGGAACTCTTCTCTAAGCCAGATGTTGACGGTGGCCTCATTGGTGGCGCTGCCCTCCAAGCAGACGACTTCAAAGGTATCATCGATGCTTGGAAATAAATCTGTTTGACCCTTAGAGGGCAAGAACATTTCTTGTTAAGAGAAAAAATAAAAGGGTAGGCAAGTGTTGTTTTTCATCTAGAGACACACTTGTCTACATTCTCTCAATAAATGACTTTTATGCTAAAAACCTACCTGTTTTTTATAATCTTGCTTCTTCCTTTCTCTGTGAATGGGCAAACTTTTACAGAGCACCTTAAACAGCAACGTTCTGGACAAGGTAAGATTGTCGTTGTGCAAGATTCTATTTTGGAGAGAATCGTAAATAATAAGTCTACTTCTATTCCTGTAATCAGGACACACCCTGTGAAGCAAGAGCAAACACCTCAAAAGAAGTCTGAAGCGACTCCAAAGAAAATTGATTCTGTACCTGGAAAAAGAGACGATGTTTCAACTTCTGCAGAAGGAAAGAATACAAAGAAAGCAACTGAATCTCGTGCTCGTACGGTACAAGAAGCGCATCTAAAAGTTGAGAAACAGAAAACATCGCGTGAGCAAGCTGTAGAGAATGTCAGTTATATGGCTCGTGTTCGTTACAAGGCGGAGGGTTTTAGAATACAGGTTTATACTGGAGGAAATTCTCGTGCAGATAAAGGGAAAGCTCAACAGTTACAACAGCGCTGTCGCCAAGAGTTTCCTGAACTTTCTGCTTATGTCCATTTTGTTTCCCCTCATTGGGTTTGTCGTGTGGGAGATTTTAAGGATAGAGAAGAAGCTCAACGCTATGCCAATCAGATACGAAGAAAGAGATTAAGTTACGAAGCACGAATAGTGAAATCATCAGTATTGCTAGCAAGATAGAATAATGACACAAGAAGAAAAGATAGAACGCCTTAAGGCATTGAATGAAGAGATTTTGACACTTTTGGGGGAGAATCCTCAGCGAGAAGGGTTATTAAAAACTCCAGAGCGTGTAGCTAAAGCACAACTGACTTTAACTCGTGGTTATGAAATGGACGCTGGTGCTGTGCTCAATTCTGCCAAGTTTCAAGAGTCTTACCAGCATATGGTTATAGTGAAAGACATCAATTTCTATAGCCTCTGTGAGCATCACATGTTACCTTTCTATGGGAAGGCTCACATTGCCTATATACCAAATGGTTATATAACAGGGTTATCCAAATTGGCGCGAGTAGTAGATATTTATTCTCACCGTTTGCAAGTTCAGGAACGTATGACTCAGCAGATTATGGAGTGTATTCAAGCAGCTTTAAATCCGTTAGGTGTGATGGTGGTTATAGAAGCAAAGCACATGTGTATGCAAATGCGCGGTGTGGAGAAAGATAATAGTATGACTGTAACTTCTGCCTTTTCTGGTGCTTTTAATCAAGCAAAGACTCGTGAGGAGTTTCTTAATTTGCTTCATAACTCTAAATAAAAAGAGTGAGGTCTTGGCAATCGCAAAAAAATATGTTACTTTTGCATTGCTAAAACGCGGTAATAGCTCAGTTGGTAGAGCGTTGGCTTCCCAAGCCGAAGGTCGCGGGTTCGAGCCCCGTTTACCGCTCATTTTTAGTTTTTACTTTGGGATTTGTAAGTTTTTGGATTTTACAAAACTTTTAAAAAGAACTAGCCTCTTGACGTATATAGACGTTAAGGGGCTAGTTCTTTTTGATTATAGATATATTTATTATTCTTTTGGTGCAGCCATTTTTCGGAAAATATGTTTACTAAAGCGATGTTCAGCTTCCATAATGCGGAGTACTTTTTGTTCGCAGATGGCTTTTGATATTCTCTCGTAATAAGTTATTTCTAAATTATTTGATTGTTTTTGAAGTCTAACGACTTCTTTGAGTATGATTGCAGCATCTTTTTCAGAGAGATTTGGCAGATTGCCTCTTTTGCAAGCGCGATATATCATTCCTTGTATGTTGCGCTGTTGCGTCTTCATCTGATGGAAAAGTGGAAGCACTATTTGAGCTTCTTGTGGAGTGAGTGCAGCTTCTTTAGTGATATAGTCCTCAAACTTTTTCTTGAAAACTGCCGGATTAAAGTCTTTATGGTGTCCTGCTTCTTTCGTTTGAATAGCATCTTCTATAGGAAAATGGTTTGGAGTTTGACAGTAGGCACTAATAGATATGCTAGCAGAGAGTAGTATTGAAGAGAAAAATGCTATACTGTTTCTAATTATTTTCATAATCATAAATTTTCAAATCGTTTAACATCATGTAATCATAAGCCTTATCAACATTTGTTAGGCGATAATCATTATATTCAGTTGTAATGCATTTTTCTGATGCTAGTTCATTTCTGCTAAATTTGATACTAGAAATGTGCGTAATACTAAAGAATATAGAGAGACAAGCTGCAGCACAGCTTGCGTAGTTTAAGAATGTTTTCTTCTTGGAGACCTTGTTGGGAATAATCTGTGAAGGCTCTTGAGTCGTGCATTCGATAAGTTGTGCTATTCGAGTATTGAAATTTTCAAAGTAATGATCTGGAATCAGAAATGGATTTTTTCTATATTGTCGAGGTATATTAGCCATAATTATTGTATTTGTGTTTATGATAAATTTAGATTAAAATGGTTTAATACTGCTACTCAAGATTTTTTAAAAATGTTTGTATTTTCTGTACCGCAATATGATAGGATGCCTTAAGAGCTCCTACACTGGTATTTAATATGAAACTCATTTCTTCATATTTCATTTCTTCAAAATATTTCATATTGAAGATAATACGCTGTTTCTCTGGTAAGAGCGAAATCGCTTTTTGAAGTTGAGCTTCTGTTTCGTCACCATCAAAATAGGGATCACTTATCAAGTTGTTGACAATATCATTTCCTCCACTAGAAAGTGAAATGTTCTCTCTTTGGCGAGCAAGAAAACTAAGTGATTCATTTACTGCTATTCGAAAAAGCCATGTGGATATTTTTGAATCTCCACGAAAAGAATCTAATCCTATCCAAGCTTTCATGAAAGTGTTTTGTAGAATATCATCTGCATCTTCATGATAGAGTACATAGTGCCGGATGTGTTGGTAGAGAGGTCTAGAGTATTGGCAAACAACTTCTTGAAAAGTAGCCTGCCGAGTTTCTGGTGACTTAAGTCTTTCGATGATGGTGTCCAAATGACTAGTAAAATAAAAAGAGAACCTGCTTGGCAGGTTCTCGAGTTCTAATTAGAACAAAGAATCTATGTTTACAAAATAGAGATCTTTCTACTGATCTTACCTATCTTGACTATATAGCAGCCTCGGTTAAGATTTAGATTAAATGTCTTATCGTTGGAATCAATTTTTAAGGTTGTCACCTTAATTCCTGTGATATTGAAAATCTCCATCGTTAATCCTGCACCGTTTAGAACTCTAAGATTTGTTCCATTGAGGGTAATGGAAGGATCTGTATTCTCCATGAATGTCTCTATTGCACTTGCAAAGAAAAAGTTTGCATGTGCCATCTGGGGGATTATGAAAGAAAGAGAGAGTATTATTACGAGTAGTTTTCTATTCATACAGAGTCTATTTTTCGCAAAAATAAAAACTTCTATTCTTATATGCAAATTTTTTGTGTGAGAATTACTCTTCTATTGTTTCATCTCCTTGTATAGAGAATTGTTTTAGTTCATACATTGAACCATTATAGATATTAAAATCTACGTTCTCTTTTATGCCATCAAGCCTACCTAAGTCTGTATATTGCCAAAATTTCCATCTACCCTTATAGGTGAGTTTTTCTACATAGTAATGAGCAATCCAGTAAGGATATTTGTTGAATTCAGGCGTATTGAGATATTGTTCCTTGAACTTATAGTTAGTATAGATAATAGGTTTTGTCTTATATTTCTCTTCAACAATGTCAAGCCAAGTTTTGGCAGCTTTTCTGACCTCTTCTGTGCTGAGATTTCCTACTGTTTCTATATCTAAAACGGGTGGGAGATCTCCTTCTTCTAAATGTACTTGTTTTAAAAAATATTCAGCTTGCTGCTTAGCAGATATTCCAGGAGAGAAAAAGTGATAGGCACCTCTTAAAAAGCCATATTCGCGTGCTTGGTAAAAATTATCATTGAAATTCTCATCAAGTAGACTTATTCCTTCAGTTGCTTTAATAAATATGAAATCTACTGTTTCGTCATTGACGGTTGCTTTGCTTAACTTTTCCCAATTTATCTTTCCCTGATGATGAGAAATGTCTATACCTCTAATAGAATAACCTTCAGGACTATTTATATTACCGTATAGAGCTTTCCATTTGAGAGTGAAAGGTGAGACAGCAAAATTATAGAAGAGATACCCATATATAAGAAGTATTCCTAGGCAACCAATGCTTAAGAATTTTTTTCCTCTCTTGTTAATCTGCAGTATTGTCCACCAACTTTTCTTTTTAGTGTGACGATTCCTCTTGTTTTTTGCTTTTTTAGGCATTAAATGAAAAGAAAAGAGGCGAGGCTCGTTAAGACAGCCTCGTCTCTTTAAAGCTAGATGTTTATTATTATTTACTCTGTTCGAGTGCTAAAGTCTTAGTACAAGGGTCGCAAACTTCCGTAGGACCCCAATACTGGATAGGGCCAGGATATAAATAACGAGTATTTACTGCCCAGTCGTCACGATTCTCAGCAAAAGTCTTGAAAGGTGCACCATCAAGGCGAACGAGAGCCTTGCGAATAACTGGCTTCATCTTACCATTACGGCGTTCCATGTTCATCATCATTGTGATGGGTACACCACCTGCAATCCATTCTGCAGCTGGAGCCGTAGTATTCTTGACAATTGCCATATATCCAGTCTTACCATTAGCGACAAGCTGTGCGGCACTAGTGCCTAATGCATAACAGTAGTCTGCATCATAGTTGGAGGGTGCGGCGCAACGACCTTCATAGCCAAAGAAATGGTGTTGTGCTGCAAACTTACCAACATATTTACTTTCAGCTTTCCACGTTGCAAGTTTTTTACCAACCATTTCGCTTAATAACTTTTCTGTTTCGATGAGAGATACTTGAACATTTCCATGCGGATCGCGTTCCAAAGCTAACTGCATTGCGACTGCTTCAGGAAGCTCTTCAAGAGTTTTGAGATTCTCAGCAGAAATATTTTTCTTAACCCAAGCAAAAGTATCTTCATTGTTCAAGCTTGCTGTTTCAGTTTGTGCTTGTTCTGTAGAGAGTAGGTCGTTGAGTTCAGCGATAAGTCGCTTGATAGCAGGTACGAATTCGATAAGACCTTCAGGAATCAGAACTGTGCCAAAGTTATTGCCATCAGCAGCACGTTTTGCTACGATATCAGCAATGTAAGATACAATATCATCTAAAGTTTGGTTTTTAGCTTCTACTTCTTCGCTTATAATTGTTATATTGGCATGAGTCTGAAGTGCGCACTCCAAAGCGATGTGACTTGCACTGCGTCCCATCAACTTTATGAAGTGCCAGTATTTGCGAGCTGAGTTAGCATCACGTTGAATATTACCGATCAGTTCACTGTACGTCTTGCAAGCTGTGTCAAAGCCGAAACTAGTTTCAATCTGTTCGTTCTTTAAGTCACCATCGATAGTCTTAGGACAGCCAATCACAGAAACGCCCGTATTCTTTGCTGCATAGTATTCTGCAAGCATACAAGCATTTGTGTTTGAATCATCACCACCGATAATAACAACTGCTTTAATTCCAAGTTCGTTGATGATTTTCAGACCGCTTTCAAATTGATCTTCAGTCTCTAACTTAGTACGGCCAGAGCCAATCATATCAAAACCACCTGTATTGCGATATTCTTCTACAACTTCGCTAGTAATTTCAATATACTTATGGTCTACTAAGCCACCAGGCCCCATTAAAAATCCATAAAGTTTGTTATTGGAATTTTGCTTTTTCAATTCATCAAATAGGCCACAAATTACATTGTGTCCACCAGGTGCCTGGCCTCCTGAAAGTATAACTCCGATATTTATCGGAGCGTATTCTTTCTTTGTCTTTGTCGGAACAAACTCCACAAGAGGCATACCGTAAGTATTGGGGAAGAGTTTCTGAATTTCTTCTTGATTGTCAACACTCTGGGTTGACGCACCTTCTTTGATTTCTACATTGCTGCGCAGACCTTGAGGAAGCTTAGGCTGATAAGCAGCTCTAGCTTTTTGTAAAGCACTAATATTCATTTTTATTTGTTTATGTGTAAGTTTCTTTCAACTGATGCAAAGTTAATATAACGGCTAAGAACTGCCAAACATTCTTATTCTAGTTTTCTGAAAAGAAGTTTCTTGTTACCATTTTCTAACAGCATATCTTTTTTGTTTAATGTTATAACTTTGAAACCTTCTTGCGATCCAGTAATACCTGCTTCTTCAAAAATTGTTGTTGGAGTTACAATAAGAGAATCCCGATTTCGGAAGTTTAAGTAGATATTAAAAATGAATAGTGAATCGTTCTTATATAAAAATCTTGTATTGGCTATATTTGATGCACCATCAAAGAGTCCTCTCATATAGGTGATTTGACAGAGTTTCAATTGAAAACTCCAAAATATGCCAGAGTCTTCTTGATTCTTCTTTTGCGAGTTTTTTATAATTGTTTTAAGTTGCCACTTTCCGTCCAATTTTCCATTCATGGGAAGTTTGTCACAACTCCCAACTATCATCAATCCCGCTAGTATGATTATTATATAAATGATTTTTTTCATTAGAAAGTCTTTGATAATTTAAGTCGAAATCCTCTGTTGTTGCCAATTTGTGTTCCCGAATCTAAGCCTATAGCTGCTGTTAAGCAAAACTCTTTGAGTGGGTCTTTACCAAATTTATAAGAGCTTTCCAGTAAAAAACTATTAAGGTTCTTACTACCGTGCAAGTAAGGTACATTATATGTTCCCCAATTCTTTTCATGAGTGTATAGGAAACGGAGGTGTAGCTTATTGATAGGATTACTAGTTATTCCTAAGTGGTGAGCGCGAAATCTATTTCCAGAGAAGAATAGTTCGTTATTATCATTATATAACGGAGATGTGAAAAGAGGATTACCAATAGCTTGGCCAAAATATTGCCAGCCTTGATAAATCACATGATTGTAATAGTTGTCAATGCCACTTATTTGGTCAGGAATTGATGTTGTATGATCATGATATATTGGTCCTGATTGGTAGTCTGTCTTTATATATTCATATACTATTTTGCTAATGATTCTATTTTTAGGTAATCCCACTTCAATCCCCACTAGATAATCCTTCCATCCATATTGAAAGAAAAGTTGAGAATGATCTTCAAAGAAATGATCCATGTAGCCGCGTATATACCAAGATGGTGTTTGATAGCGGAGAGAAAAAAGAAGGCTTCCTAAGGTGTTTCCTTCAGCGTTGGCATATTGATCGTCTGTGGGGTCGCTACCTCCAGAGTAGATAGCTTTTAGGAAAGATTTTAGATTGTGCGACATTGTGAAATTATACCCTTTGATATTCATAGCATTCTTGATTTTTCCTCCAAAGATGGTAGCCATTTCTATGCCTGTCTCGAAACTTAGCGGGAAATGCTGTTCATTACCGAGCTTTAAGTAGAGTGCTTTAGAGTGGAGTAGGGCTTCTAGTGCATAATGTTGATCTTTCTTTAAGTAATATCTTTGCCATGGTCCATCCATCATCATTCCATATCCAAAATGTCCTTTTATGGAGAGCCAAGGTAGAGTATGACTAAAAAGAATATAATCTGGGATTTCAACTCTTATTTGTGGTATGGGCCGTGCGTTTATACCAAAAGTCTGAGATCCGGAACTAAGTTCTTGGTCTTTTAACTCCATTGGACGTTCTTTGGTACCTATGGACAATCTAACTTTTTTCAGTTCTATGTCGATAAAAGCTTGTTGTATCCAACCACTCCATTTTCTTGTAAGTTGAGGTCCACCAATAAGGTCAAGTCCATATCCAATCCTCCAATTATAGCTAGAATCCGCCTCTGCTGGGCGAAAAACGGCAGTTCGAATCCATGCGTTATTATTTTGGATCCCGACCGTCCCGTTTTTATTGGCAGCAAGCCATAGTGGGGTTGCTCCATTATTTATTGTTGTTCCAACTTCAACTCTGAAGCGCGCATCATCAATGGCATCTGATAGCGCAGTTTGTGCTGATACCATTATTGGGATATACAGAGTTAGAAGTATCGTTTTGATTTTTCTCATGTATTGTTTAGGGTGATTGAGATAAAAGGGGTTGTTTACGTGTATACCAGTTTATTGCGGCGTTTAAATGCTTTTACTTTACGCAATCTGCGCCCAAGGACCATTTGTTAAACTTGGTCAATTGGGCGCAGAAAGAATGTTGTGTTTTATATATTATTTCGCATAGCTTACAGAGCGTGTTTCACGGATGACTGTAATCTTTACTTGACCGGGATAGGTCATCTCGTCTTGAATTTTTTTCGCAATTTCACCGCTGAGTTCTTCTGTTTGTTTATCATCAATCTTATCAGCTCCAACGATGACACGCAATTCACGGCCAGCTTGTATAGCGTAAGTTTTAGTAACGCCAGGATAGCTCATTGCGATGTTTTCTAAATCGTTAAGACGTTTTATGTACGCTTCAACGATTTCGCGGCGTGCTCCAGGACGAGCTCCACTGATGGCATCGCAAACCTGAACGATGGGAGCTAAGAGTGTGGTCATTTCCATTTCATCATGGTGTGCTCCTATTGCATTCACAATTTCTGGTTTTTCCTTAAATTTCTCTGCAAGTTTAGCACCATACAAGGCGTGGGGGAGTTCGCTTTCTTCATCAGGAACCTTCCCTATATCGTGCAGTAAGCCTGCTCGTTTTGCTTTCTTGGGATTAAGTCCCAGTTCGCTTGCCATAACAGCACAAAGGTTTGCTGTTTCTCGAGCATGCTGTAATAAGTTTTGGCCATAGGAAGATCTATATTTCATTTTACCGATAATCCGTATCAATTCGGGATGAAGGCCATGGATTCCTAAATCAATTGCAGTACGTTTACCTGTTTCAATGACTTCTTCTTCTACTTGTTTCTTCACTTTTGCCACAACTTCTTCAATACGTGCAGGGTGAATACGCCCGTCAGAAATGAGTTGGTGCAGAGCTAATCGGCATACTTCTCGACGAACAGGATCGAAAGCGCTAATCACAATGGCTTCAGGAGTATCATCAACAACGATTTCAACGCCAGTAGCAGCTTCTAAAGCTCTGATATTGCGACCTTCTCGGCCAATGATTCGACCCTTGACTTCATCATTGTCAATATGGAACACTGTGACACTATTTTCAATAGCCGTTTCTGTAGCGACACGTTGAATCGTCTGGATGACAATCCTTTTCGCTTCTTTATTAGCCGTCAACTTGGCATCGTCCATGATGTCATTGATATATTGCTGGGCATTTGTACGAGCCTCATCTTTTAACGACTCAACAAGGCGTGATTTGGCTTCTTCAGCACTTAGTCCACTGAGCTCTTCCAATTTAAGCTGTTCTTGCTTGTGCATACGGTCAAGCTCAATTTCACGATTGACTAAAGCTTTCTGTTGGCTTTCTAGTTTTTCCTTAGAATCATCCAGCTCTTTTTTCTTGCGATTGATCTCTTCTTGACGCTGGTTGAGGCCGAGTTCTCTTTGTTTTAGTTTGTTCTCAACTTGCTGGATTTTAGAGTTGCGCTGCTGCACTTCTTTTTCAAGTTCAGACTTTTTGTTTAAGAACTTTTCTTTAACTTCAAGTAGCTTCTTTTCTTTAACTACTTCTGCTTCGTGTTCTGCTTCCTCTAGACGTGTCTTGTACATTCCGTTTATCACATAGCGGAATAATCCGTATCCGATAGAGACACCTATGAGTAAGCCTACCAATGGTATGATAATATTCATAAAAAAGTTTTGATATTTGGTTTTATTCTATTGTTTTACTCTCTGTTATCTATTTTGAGATATTCCGAATATTTAATTTCTATTTTGGTGGAGAAATCTCAAAGATGTTCTTTCTCTTTTATGCTGTCTAGTTCTTCATCAATTTCTTTTGATATATCTTTTATGCTATCCAGTACAAAATCCATATCTTTTTGATGTCTAATGGAATGAACTACAAAATCGAGCAGTGTTATAGAGAGGTATGTCTCATAACTCTGTCCTCTAAACTTTTGTTCATAACGACCTAATTGTTCAGTAATTATTTTTGCAGCTTTTCGGAATACTTCTTCATCCTGACGCCTTACATTGATTTCGTGTTCTTGACGCCCAATCAGTATCCTAATAGTTAGCTTATCACTTACTTCATTCATTATTATAAGCAAACCTTTTACTGGGTTATATGTTTAGCATTGCAATGCATTTATCTACTTTATGCACTAGCTTGTCAATACGTCTCTTAGATTGAGCTAAATCCTCGTTGCTTATATTTATAATTCTTGCCGTCTTTAAAGCTTCGTAATTGTCTTCTGATTTCTTTTGTGCGGCAGTTGCTATTTCGAGTGAATCTTTGAGTTGCTTGACCTCTTCGTGTAAATGCATACTGTCCTCCTTCAATTGCTTAAATTCTAAGAGCAAATGACGGATGCGCGATTTAAAATCTTTAATTGCTTTTTCCTCTTCTAGGGTCATTGTTGAGATTTTATTCGGCTCATGCCTAATACGACAGAACTCTAAATTTAGAGTTTCGTAGGCAAAGATAACCACTAAATATGAGATTTGCAATAAATTAGAAGTATTAAATCTTTATATATGTCCTTGTCTAGTAGCTAAAGAAGCCTTTAAAAACTCTTGTCTTTATGAATCATATCCTTTTGGAAGATAATCCCTTATAGTTGCTTTCTTATTCCTTTATTGTCTAGTTATAGTATGAATGTTGATCCTTTTTTCTGAGAGTGAATGTATTCTTTTTTCTACTTTTGAGAAAGGAAACTTCGAATAATAGTAGTTATCAAAAAGAGTTTCTTATGTTTATATATAAACCACCATCTTTCTCGTTTTAATAAGTTTAATTGT
>NZ_CAUTBW010000054.1:0-15040 GCF_963536905.1 uncultured Alloprevotella sp.
AAGACAAGTTTATTTTAATTTTTATATTATATCTTTGCGCTATAATCTATAATTGTATGGAAAAGGTAACATTGCGTTTCTGCATTTTCTTTATCGCATTCAGTATGTCGATTGTGTTTCTTCATGCTCAACGCACACAAGTATTGAAGAATGACATAAATACCGTGATAATCTCTACTGGAGGTAATTCTCATGCTTTACCAGTACTACGTCTTGGTTCATCTGACCAGTTTGAGTTAACTTTCGATCAAATGTCTAATGAGTACCATCGCTATCTTTATAGAATAATACACCTCGATGCTGACTTCAAAAAGTCAACAAGTTTATTTGAGAATGATTGGGTTGAGACTTCTGCAGAATGGACAGTAATAGATGACTATGTTGAAAGTATGAACACTATTACTAATTACACCCACTATCGAATTAGGATACCTAATAATAATGTACAGCCCTTGTTAAGTGGCAACTATAAATTAGAAGTTGTTTTAGATGAAGATGGTACACTAACTCCAGCACTGAATGCTTACTTTTTTGTTATTGATTCAAAAGTAAATACCATTCTTGATGTGACAACCAATACAGACATTGATTGGAACGCTACACATCAACAAGTCCGGATGTCTATTGATACGCGTCAACTAAATATACAAGTACCAGAGGAAGAAATACGAACTATAATCCTTCAAAACCATCGCTGGGACAATGCCATTTGGAATCCTAAACCTGATTATATAAGTGGAACAATTCTAGAATGGAGACACCAACAAAGCCTAATCTTTGACGCAGGGAATGAATATCGTCGCTTTGAAATACTTTCCACGCAATATCCAGGAATGGGGATAGATAATATAAGATGGTCTGGTTCTGAATATATGGCAAATTTATTAACAGCAAAACCGAGGCGTAATTATATAAATGATCAAGATAGAAACGGACAAATCGTTGTTCGAACGCAAGACAATAACGATGCTGCCTCACAAAGCGAGTATGTATGGGTAAATTTTAGTCTTAAAATGCCTGAGTTGAAAGATGCCGATATTTATATTTGCGGTGATTGGACATATGATTGTTTTTCACCCAGATATAGACTCATCTATGATGAATTTTCACAAGCTTATCTCAAAAGTATCTTCTTAAAAACAGGTTTTTACAGTTACTTATATCTTACTGTTCCCCATTCACACAATAAGGGATTTACTGGCCCTGTTGAGGGAAATTATTTTCAAACAGAAAATGAGTATACAGTACTGACCTATTATCGTAGAGTTGGCGATCGTTATTGGCAACTCGTAGGTTTGTCAGAAATTTCGTATGATAAAAAGCTATTAAATCAATAAAAGTAAAAGTACATGATAAATATCGTTTTTTTAGATGGTTTCACGCTAAATCCCGGTGATTTAGATTGGCATTGCTTTGAAAAAATGGGACGTTTCAAGGTTTATGATCGTACAGATATCACTGAAGTTATCCAACGATCAAAAGATGCAGATATTCTTATTCTAAACAAGACAAGATTAGGTGAAAAAGAAATACTTAAATTACCGCGATTACGCTTGATTTGCGTGGCTGCTACTGGATATGATGTAGTAGATGTAAATGCTGCGTCACGTAAAGGAATCGTTGTCTGCAATGCGGCAGGATATGGTACAACGGCGGTTGCTCAGATGGCTATCGCTCATCTTTTGAATATTACTAATCGAGTAAGTCATTATGCAGAGAAAAACCGCAATGGTTTTTGGAGAAACTCACCAGATTTCTGTTGCTGGAAAGAACCCTTAATAGGGCTTGAGAATAAGCGAGTAGCCATTGTTGGATTTGGTAGTATCGGGCAAAAAATAGCTGAAATGTTGCGCCCTTTTGGAGTTTGTTTGTTTGCAGTTTCTTCAAAAAAAGAATTACCTGCAGATGTCGATCATATCTCATTGGAAGAAGCTTTCCGCACCTGCGATATTGTTAGTCTGAATTGCCCGCTTACTCCCGATAATGAACATGTAATAAATTGGAAATTACTTGAAAAAGCTAATCCACACCTTATTCTGATAAATACTGCTCGAGGCCGTTTGGTCAACGATGAGGATCTGGCCAAGGCACTCAAAACAAACCGAATAGCAGCATATTGTGCAGATGTATTATCCGAAGAACCACCTTGTAACGACAATCCTCTCCTCCATCTACCAAATGCTTTTATTACACCACATATTGCATGGGCTACATTGGAGGCTCGTCAACGTATTCTTCGAATTGTTGGTCAAAATATTGAAACCTTCTTGGCAGGTAACCCTCAAAATATCGTCAATAAGTTGTAACTTCGTCGCAAAATTCAGAAGCAATGAATATAACGTTTGTCAACGTTTGCGATTTTATAGGAACCTTGGCCTTTGCCATTTCGGGTATTCGATTGGCATCGGCCAAACATTTTGACCTTTTTGGAGCCTATGTTGTAGGATTAACTACAGCTATAGGTGGTGGAACACTACGTGATGTAATGCTTGGTCTATCGCCCTTTTGGATGACGAACTCTTTTTATCTCATTTGCACTGCAATTGCTTTAGTGTGGGTAATCATTTTTCGAAAACTTCTTGTTCGACAAAACAACACATGGTTCTTATTTGACACTATCGGTCTAGCCCTCTTCACTGTCACAGGCATGGAAAAGACATTACAAGCAGGTTTCCCCTTTTGGACAGCAATCATCATGGGTTCTATAACAGGAGCTGGTGGAGGTGTACTTAGAGATGTCTTTATAAACGAGGTTCCTCTTATTTTTCGAGAGGAAATCTATGCACTAGCGTGTGTCATTGGAGGCTTTGGCTATTGGATATGTGCGCGATGTAACATTCCTCCACTCTACTGCTCTATTGTATGTGCATCTTTAGTTATTCTTATGCGCTTTTTGGCCGTTCGTTACAGACTTCATCTTCCCATATTAAAGGCGGAAGATGACAGCAAGAATACTCAAAACTAATCTTTTACTATAGAGTTCTTCTTAACATTTTACTAATATCTATATACAGATTTTGGTATTTCAAACATTGCAAGATTATATTGTCAGCAAGGAGAAATAAGGATTTATGTGTAAAATTCCTAACTTTTATTGCCGCTTCAACCTTTTCGACTTAACTTTGCAATACAAAGCTAAATTTCTATATGGAACCACTGAAGCATGAATGTGGCGTAGCATTAGTACGCCTACTCAAACCTCTAGATTATTATCAGGAGAAATACGGCTCTTGGCAATATGGATTGAGTAAACTCTACCTGATGATGGAGAAGCAGCACAATCGTGGCCAAGAAGGCGCTGGATTGGCTTGTGTTAAAACTTTGGCAGAGCCAGGGGAAGAGATTATCTACCGTGAACGGGCAATGGGAACTGGTGGTATTTCTCAGATATTCTCTGCTGTACGGCAGCGCATGGATGAATATTCAGCTGAACAGCGTCAAGATATGGATTTTGTAAACCACCATCTTCCCTATGCAGGGGAGATTTATATGGGCCACCTTCGGTATTCAACTACTGGCAAGCGTGGCCTTAATTATATCCATCCTTTTATGCGACGTTCGAATTGGCGTGCCAAGAATCTCTGTATTTGCGCTAATTTCAACATGACCAATGTGCCTGAAATTTTTCAAACCATTGCATCTAAAGGGCAGCATCCTCGCATGATGTCAGATACTTATATTCTCCTTGAGCAGCTAGGGCATCGTCTTGATCGAGAAAGTGAACGATGTTTTGAAGAGGCTAAAAAGTTAGGACTACAGGATAAGAATATCACGACTTATATTGAAGATCATATAGATCTCTCAAATATGCTTAAATTAAGTGCACCTGTTTGGGATGGAGGATATGCAATCATGGGGGTAACTGGAAGTGGAGAAACGTTCGTTATGCGCGATCCGTGGGGCATTCGACCTGTTTTCTTCTATAAAAATGACGAGGTATTCGCTGTTGCTTCAGAGCGTCCAGTTTTACAGACAACCTTTGATGTTGATAGAGAAGATATCGCTGAAATAAAACCAGGAGAAGCATTACTCTTGAATAAGCATTGTGAGTTGCGTCATATCCAAATACTTGAACCTCGTAAGTTTGCTGCTTGTTCCTTTGAACGTGTCTACTTTAGTCGTGGTTCTGATTGTGATATTTACCAAGAACGTAAAACGTTAGGAAGAAGCCTTGTACCTGCTGTATTGAAAGCTATCAATAACGAATTAGATAACACTGTTTTTTCTTATATCCCTAACACAGCAGAAGCAGCCTATTATGGCATGATTGAAGGATTTGAGAACCATCTCAATAGTTTAAAGACTAAGGAGATTGAAAACTTAATGAAGCAAGCGCTTTCTTCAGAGGAATTCGAGCAAAAAATCCACAATGTCCTTAATCGTCGCATCCGAGCTGAGAAGATTGCTTGGAAAGATATAAAAATGCGCACCTTCATTGCAGAAGGTAGCGCTAGAAATGATCTTGCAGCTCATGTTTACGACATTACTTATGGCTCGCTAAGGCCATATATAGACAATCTCGTTGTTATAGATGATAGTATTGTCCGTGGTACAACATTGCGCGAAAGTGTCATCCGAATACTAGACCGTCTTCATCCTAAACGCATTGTAATCGTTAGTTCAGCTCCTCAAGTTCGCTATCCTGATTTCTACGGTATTGATATGAGTAATATGGATGATTTTATAGCTTTTAGAGCAGCAGTAGAGCTACTGAAAGACCATAAAGAAACAGAACGTATCCATAATATTTATCTGCGTTGCAAAAAACAGTTGCTATTACCTAAAGAAAAGCAAGCAGAGGTTGTGCGTACCCTGTATGAAGGGTTCTCACAAGAAGAAATTAGTAACAAGATGGCAGAAATGTTACGTCCTGAAGGAGTTACTTGCGAAATAAAAATGGTATACCAAACTCTAGAAGGATTACACACTGCTTGTCCGGTTAGTCCTGGAGATTGGTATTTTTCTGGACACTACCCCACACCAGGAGGAATTATGCGCGTAAATCAAGCTTTCGTAGATTTCTACGAGCATAATTCTAATAAGTTTGACATTGATTAACAGCAATACTAAGATATGCGAAGTGTAACATTAGTACTCAGCGATGGGACAAAGTTCCATGGTAAATCTTTCGGCTACGAAAAACCCGTAGCTGGAGAAGTGGTCTTTAATACAGCTATGATGGGATACCCAGAGTCTCTTACTGATCCTTCTTATGCAGGACAGTTGATGACTCTGACTTTTCCTCTTGTAGGTAACTACGGTGTTCCCCCCTTTACCGTGGAGAAAAATGGCATAGCCACATTTATGGAAAGTGACCGCATTCATGCAAGTGCTATAATTGTTAGTGACTATAGCGAGAAGTTTTCTCATTGGAATGCAAAAGAGAGCTTAGCAGATTGGCTTAGGCGTGAAGAAGTTCCAGGAATTTGCGGAATTGATACGCGCCAGCTTACAAAAGTTCTTCGCGAACATGGCGTGATGATGGGTAAGATTATCTTTGATGATGAGCCTACAAACATTCCTGAAGCTGAATACGAAGGTGTGAATTATGTAGCTAAAGTATCTTGCAAAGAAGTGACACACTACAATCGAGGTGCAGGAAAAAAGGTTGTACTAGTGGATTGTGGCGTAAAACATAATATCCTTCGATGCTTGATTGATCGCGGTGTTGAGCTCATACGCGTACCTTGGAATTATGATTTCAACAATATGGAATTTGATGGTCTTTTTCTTGCAAACGGACCTGGCGACCCAGACACGTGTGTGGAAGCTGTAAAAAATATACAGAAATTCCTGACTAATCCTAAAGTACGTCCTTGTATGGGTATTTGCATGGGCAACCAATTATTATCAAAAGCTGCAGGAGCTTCTATCTATAAGTTGAAATACGGACATCGTAGTCATAATCAACCTGTTCGCATGGTAGGCTCTAATCAATGTTTTATTACTAGTCAGAACCATGGATATGCTGTTGATAGTACTACTCTTCCTCCTGATTGGGAACCATTATTTGTTAATATGAATGACGGTTCTAATGAAGGTGTAAAACATAAAACTAATCCATGGTTCTCTGCACAATTCCACCCTGAAGCTTGTAGTGGGCCTCTAGATACAGAATTTCTTTTCGATAAATTTATAGAACTCTTGTAAAATAGGTTTCTTTGTATGAAAGATAACATTCAAAAAGTATTGCTCTTAGGATCTGGAGCCTTGAAAATCGGTGAAGCTGGGGAGTTTGACTATTCCGGTTCACAGGCATTGAAAGCTCTTAAAGAAGAAGGTATAGAAACAATTCTTATCAATCCTAATATTGCTACGGTTCAAACCAGTGAAGGTGTTGCTGATAAGATCTATTTCTTGCCTGTGACTCCTTTCTTTGTTGAAAAAGTTATTCAGAAAGAAAAACCACAAGGCATTATGCTTGCCTTCGGTGGGCAAACAGCTCTAAACTGTGGTGTAGAACTCTATCGAAGTGGTATTCTTGAGAAATATAATCTAGAAGTTCTAGGTACTCCCGTTCAAGCCATTATGGATACAGAGGATCGAGAACTTTTTGTAGAGAAACTTGACGAGATTAATGTCCACACCATCAAGAGTCATGCATGTGAAGACATAGAAACAGCGAGAAAAGCGGCAAAAGAGTTAGGCTACCCTGTTATTATCAGAGCTGCCTACGCGTTGGGAGGGCTTGGTTCTGGATTCTGTGATAATGAAGAAGAGTTGAACAAGATTGCAGAGAAAGCATTCTCTTTCTCTCCACAAGTCTTGGTAGAGAAAAGTTTAAAAGGTTGGAAAGAAATTGAATATGAAGTTGTACGTGATAAATACGATAATTGTATCACAGTGTGCAACATGGAAAACTTCGATCCTCTAGGTATTCACACAGGAGAAAGTATTGTCATTGCTCCATCTCAGACCCTTACAAATGCTGAATATCATAAGTTGCGTGCACTAAGTATTAAGATTGTTCGCCACATTGGTATTGTGGGTGAATGTAATGTGCAATATGCTTTTGATCCTTATTCAGAAGACTATCGCGTCATTGAGGTAAACGCACGTTTAAGTCGGTCTTCTGCCCTTGCTTCAAAAGCTACTGGCTATCCTTTGGCTTTTGTTGCTGCCAAATTAGGTCTAGGCTATGGTCTCTTTGAGCTCAAGAATTCTGTAACTAAAACAACCAGTGCTTTCTTTGAACCGGCACTTGATTATGTCGTTTGCAAAATCCCACGGTGGGACTTAGGAAAATTCCACGGTGTCGATCGAGAGCTAGGTTCCAGCATGAAATCGGTGGGTGAAGTAATGGCTATAGGTCGCACTTTCGAAGAAGCCATCCAAAAAGGCATTCGAATGGTAGGCTTAGGACTTCATGGATTTGTGGGAAACAAAGAACTTAAAATTGAAGATATTGAAGGAAGTCTTTCAGCTCCCACAGATAAGCGAATACTTGTTATCGAGAAGGCTTTCTTTGATGGAATGAGTGTTGATCGTATTCATGAACTGACTAAGATTGACAAGTGGTTCCTTTACAAATTAGAGCACATCTTTAAAATTAACAAAGAACTCAAAGCTTGCCGAAGTATCAATAATTTAGATAACGAACTGCTGAAGACAGCCAAGATTTATGGCTTCACTGACTTTCAAATAGCGCGTGCTATAGGTATGGAAGCTGATATGGATATGGAGAAGGCAGTGCTCGTTGTGCGCGAGCGAAGAAAACAAGCAGGCATCGTTCCTTATGTTAAGCAAATTGACACACTCGCTGCTGAATATCCAGCACAAACCAACTACTTGTATCTCTCCTATTCTGCCGTCGCCCATGATGTACAGTTTGAAAATGATCATCGTTCTGTAGTGGTTCTTGGTTCAGGTGCTTATCGTATTGGCTCTTCTGTAGAATTCGACTGGTGTGGTGTTCAAGCCCTCAATACCATTCGTAGAAATGGCTATCGTAGTGTCATGATAAATTATAATCCTGAGACCGTATCTACTGACTATGATATGTGCGATCGTCTGTATTTTGATGAGTTGACATTTGAACGTGTCATGGATATTCTTGATCTTGAGACTCCGTATGGTGTTGTAGTATCTACGGGGGGGCAGATTCCTCAAAATTTGGCAATGCGCATGGATCAGCAAAACATTCCCATTTTGGGAACTCAGGCTAAATACATCGACAATGCTGAAGACCGAGAGAAATTCTCAGCAATGCTTGGACGCATCGACGTTGACCAACCAGAATGGAGTGCCCTGACCACAATGGAAGACATTCGCAAATTCATTGATAAAGTAGGTTTTCCCGTTCTAGTGCGTCCTTCTTACGTTCTCTCTGGCGCAGCCATGAATGTTTGCTCTAATGATGAAGAATTAGAACGGTTCCTGAAACTCGCGGCAAATGTATCTAAGAAGCATCCTGTAGTAGTGAGTAAATTCTTGCTCCATGCTAAGGAAGTAGAAATGGACGCTGTTGCAAAAGATGGTGAGATTATTGCCTATGCCATCAGTGAGCACGTAGAGTTTGCGGGTGTCCACTCCGGAGATGCTACCATCCAATTCCCTCCGCAGAAACTTTATGTAGAAACCGTTCGCCGTATCAAGAGAATTTCTCGTCAGATAGCACGCGAATTGCATATAAGTGGTCCTTTCAATATCCAATTTTTAGCAAAAGAAAATGATATAAAGGTTATTGAATGTAATCTACGTGCCTCACGTTCATTCCCTTTTGTAAGTAAGGTTCTGAAAATAAATCTTATTGAATTAGCAACTAGAGTAATGCTTGGCCTTCCCGTGGAGAAGCCCAATAAGAATCTTTTCGACTTAGATTATGTAGGCGTAAAGGCTAGCCAGTTCTCATTCAATCGTCTACAAAACGCTGACCCTGTACTTGGTGTTGATATGGTTTCAACGGGTGAAGTAGGTTGTATAGGTGAAGATTCCAGAACTGCACTACTGAAGAGTATGCTATCTGTTGGCTTAAGAATCCCCAAGAAGAGTGTTCTTCTCTCAACTGGTAATGGACTTCAAAAGGCAGATATGCTCACTGCATCACAGTTGTTAGCACAACGTGGTTATAATATTTATGCCACAAAGGGGACCAGTCAATATCTTACAGAAAATGGTATCAAGAACACTCGCGTATATTGGCCTACAGAAGAGGGCACACCACAAGTTATAGATTTGCTTCGCGAGAAGAAGGTAGATATGGTGGTGAATATTCCACGAGATCTCTCTAGCCGAGAAATCACCAATGGTTATCGCGTGCGTCGTACTGCAATTGACCTAAATATTCCACTACTCACAAATGCAAGGCTTGCTAGTTCTTTCATCCATGCATTTGCAACAGTAAATGTAGATGATTTAGATATTAAAAGTTGGGATGAATATTAATTCGAATGACTTCTAATATATTATCGCCACTTCCTGGATACCAGAAAGTGGCGATTTATTTATAGAGAGGAACTATCTTTTTTGCAGCTACAAAGATAAAAACAAAGGAGCTTACACAATTTGTAGGAAAGTATCTATCTTAAAACGAGTTCTATACACTCATAGTTTTCTAAAAACATCTTTATTGTATTTTCAAATGCAATAAGGATGCTGGCTGACACTATAAGGATATTTATTTACGCAATAAGGATGTTCTTACCTATCCTTGTATCTCACTCACCCGTCCTTATTCTCTCCCTTTGAACTACACCATATTTTATTGTCTAAATGGGCGAACTATATAAGAGATTTATAGTATCATCAGTAGATTCATAAAATATAACATCTCATATTGTAACATTTACACACATTTACCGTTCTAATAGATATAAACCAGCAACAATTAAAAACAAGAATGAATATGAAACGTTACCTACTATTTTTACTATTGACCATCGCAAGTATGATCTCTGCAAAGGCATTAAGCTATAATGAAGCCCGTGAAAGGGCTTGGTATCTGACTGATAAAATGGCATACGAACTCAATTTAACTACAGAGCAGTATGATTGTGTGTATCAAATCAATTTAGATTATTTTATGCAAGTTACCAGTCCTCAAGATATCTATGGCTACTATTGGAACTATCGGGATGAAGATCTCCGATACGTACTCTATGATTGGCAATATCAATCATATATGAATTTAGATTACTTCTTTCGTCCTTTGCGCTGGTATCGCTCAACGTGGCAATTCCCAATCCTTAGCTATTACAACCGTTCTTACTATTATTATCAACGGCCAACTATATACATCACTTATCAAGGAGGATTCTGGCGCCGTGGACACAATGACGTGAGCCCCTATCGTGACTGGCGTCCCTCAACCTATTATGCAGGAGGTGGCATGAGAGACAGATATATGCGAGATTCATTTGGAAACCAAGGCATCTATCGAGGCGGACATAACGATGGTGCTTATGGTAGACCTAATGGAAATTTTGGTAACGAGCGTTTTCCTAATCGCAATAACAATAATCAAGGGCAAGGATTTGGTGGTCGTCGCGACATGAATACAAATAGTCAACAATTCTCCAATCAAGGAGGATTCAGAATGGGAAACAACAATACAAATTTTCCAACAAGAGACCGCTCAGAATTGCAATATGAGAATAGAAGTGGGCGCTCCTCTTTCTCTCAAAGTCCCAATCGCTCTTTTGGAGAAGGTCGTAACACAAGTGAGCGCAGTTATGGAACACAAGAATCACAGCGTTCCTTCAACCGTTCTTCAAATCCGCAGAACTCTCCTCAACAACCTAGACAATCTAGTAGAAATATACCACAACAACAGCAAATGGGTGGTGGGCGACAATTTGGAAGATAAGTTCCCCCCTTTATCTTATCATATAAGATAAAACCCGTAACTCCTGACATAGGAGTTACGGGTTTATATTTTAGCAACTATCCTCAATACCATAGAACTCTTTCATTTAGGAATAAGTTTTATACAAAAGAGATTATACCAATAAAGTTGTAGCAACCTAGAAAATTTTACACAGAAGTTTTTATAGAGCTTTATAAGCACACTCAAAACCTAAGGCAGAATGTTGAAAGATTTGGTAGCTGTTATCTGATAAAGCAAAGGAGAACTGGTACAATACACAGAACCATTGTTTGGGAAATCCAACTTATACCCCTTTATAATCTCATTTCCTGACACACTATATTTACCAACAAAAGTTACAGATATTGATCCTGCAGCAGTTACAGTAACAGTATCCGCTGGTACAGATGTGTTCTTATCATAAACAGTTCCTTGCATATATTTCTGATTACGAACTCCAGCTGATGGGTTAAAAGACCAAGAATAAGTGGTGGTATTCAACAATTTTCCCTTACTGGTCTCTACTAAAGAAATTACCACGCGATCACCTACATGAATGGCCCCCGTACCAGAGAGTTTTTTTACAGAAATATCGGAAAAACGCGGAGGTTCTGACCTATAAGTATCTTGAGAGCAACTGCCTAAAATTGTGACAGCTGCAAAAAAAATAAGAAATTTATACATATCGTTTTATTTTCTATGCTTATTGTAATCTTTTATTTTAAGAGTCCGATACCTTGTCGCAAAATCTTTGGTTCTTCGTCTAAACAATCAACAATGGTACTTTCTGCATCCATTCCCTCTCCCCCATTAACAACTAAATCTACATCCGCTCCAAAATGTTCTTCAATGAGTTCTGGATTAATAGCATATTCTCTATCTAGAGCATCTAGCGGTAGAGATGCTGTTAATAAAGGAACTTCCAGCATTTCAACTAGTTGATTAGTAATAGGGTTGTCGGGCATACGTATTCCGACCTCTTTCTGCCGGCGTACACGAAAAATCTTTGGCAACCGACTCGTTCCTGGTAAGATAAAAGTAAATGGTCCGGGAAGATTTCGCTTCATTAACTTAAATACTGGCGTAGATATATGAGCATATTCGCTAATGTTACTCATGTCGTAACAAATAATGCTTAACGGATGAGAGCGCAAGTCTATATTACGAATCCGACAAATACGCTCTACAGCACGTTCCTTAAGAGCATTACATCCCAAAGCATAAGTTGTATCTGTAGGATATATGATAACACCACCATCATTGAGAACATCTATGATTTGCTGAAGGCGTGAGATATCATTATGAGAGGAATATAAGCGTAGCATCAGAATGTTTTCAGACAACTATAAAGGCGCTGCATTGGCAAACCCATAACATTATAATAACTTCCCTCCAAACTAGAAACAGCAGCCAAACCAATCCAGTCTTGAATACCATAGGCTCCAGCTTTGTCAAGCGGAAGATATTTTTCTACATAAAATTCTATTTCATCCTCAGACAGTTCGGCAAAAGTCACTTTTGAAGTAGTTACAAAATTCTCCAACCTTTCTTTTGTGAAAACACAAACTCCTGTAGAGACTTCGTGTACTTGGCCAGACAATTTATGCAACATATCTTTTGCATCCTCAACACTATGTGGTTTTCCCAGTTCTTCACCATTAAGAGTTACAAGTGTATCAGCAGTTATAATGAGTTCGGAGGGAAGCATCGACTCACGATAGTCATAAGCCTTTTTACGAGCGATGAATTTTGCTATCTCTTCACCTTTCAACTCTGCAGGATAGGATTCATCTATACCTAAAAGAGTGCGCACCTTAAAGTCTATCCCTAGGCGCTGTAAAAGCTCTTTACGACGTGGCGAACTGCTCGCTAAGATTACGTCGAATTTATTAAGATTATCAAGCATTTTTTCGAACTATTTTATTTAATGCATAAAAAGTAGAACGCTAAATGATTCTAACAAATAAAATGGAATTACCACCCAAAAGCAACTTTATCATTAAGGCTATTCATCCAAAAACCTTTGGCTTTAAGTACTTGTTCGACAACATCTCGAACGCAGCCTTCACCTCCACAATAACCACTGACATAGCATGAAATCTCTTTGATTTCTACTGCAGCATCATACGGACAAACAGGACACCCACAAGATTTCATAATTTCATAATCAGGAATATCATCTCCCATATAAAGAACTTCCTCTGGTTGTAGGCCTACTAATTCACACCAGTGATGAAAACATTCTATCTTAACAGAAACTCCATCAAAGATATTCTGCAGACCGAGGCGTTCATAACGCTGACGCACTAATGGGCTACGTCCTCCGGTTATAATGGCTACTTGTAATCCACACTTTACTGCTAACTGAAGAGCGTAGCCATCTTTTATATTAGCCGTTCTTATTGGCTGGCCATCATCGTTAAAAAGATAGACATTGTTTGTGCTTAAAACCCCGTCAACGTCGAAGGCTAACGCCTGTATTTTTTTCAAATCGTAATCAATCATGTGAATTCTGGTGAATAGAAAGGCTCATCAATTTGTAAATGTCGCGTTTTATTGTTTCTGAAATCAAGGAAAGATGCTTGTTTATTACATTCTGGTCATAACGAACAGCAGGTCCTGTCTGTGCTTCTTCTGGAGGAAGTTCGTGAACTTTTTTTGCTGTTTCATCAATAAGCGGAAGAAGATACTCAAAAGGTAAGCCAGCCTTTTCCATTTCTTGAGATGCAAGAGTATAGCAATGATTTGCAAAATTGCACGCTAAAACTGAAGCTAAATGCAACCTAAGACGACGATCTGAATCAAGAAAATTAACTTGACTACTTATAGACTGTGCCATAGAAAAAAGGGTCTGAGCAACTTCATTATCAGATGGCTCAACAAAAATAGGTATATTATCAAATAAAACAGCACGTTTCTTTGAAAAAGTCTGCATAGGATAGAAAATTCCATACTTATTAACTTTTCCATGAAAAATACTTAGAGGTATGGATCCTGCCGTATGAACAAAAATGGCTTGAGGATATAGTAATATAACTTTTGATAAAAGTTCTTCTAATACACTATCCTTTATAGAGAATATATATATATCTGCCTCTAAAAGTTCCTCTATATTGGTCGTCCAAAAACAGCCCAAATCATCACCCAAGGTTTGGGCCGACGAAGTCGTCCGGCTATAAACTCCCTTTATCTTATATCCTGCATGCAATAAGGCATGAGAAAGATGCGTTGCAACATTTCCTGCTCCAATAAAAAAAATACTCTTTCCATTTGAGATACCATAAGATGAGTCTTCTTCTATTGGCTGGTTTTTTCTAGTCATTTTTTATAGAAAAAAAGCAATTACCACTTAACAGACTTGATTATCAACACTAAGATTATTCTTGAAATCTCTTTGAAGCACGCACTAAGTGACGTATCATAGATATGAACTCCTGCGTTTCTTGCAACATATTTAAATATAGCAGTGTTGCACGTATATTTTCTTCCTCATGCTGCAAATGATCCTGCTGACTATGGCGTATTTCAGAAAGACGTTTTTTCAAAGAATTCCCCTCCACAAGAACTTCATCTGCCCCTGTAAAATCGCCACTGTCAACCATTTTACGCGTGCGCACTAACATGGCATCAACCTCCTCACAAATTGGAGTAAATTCTATAATATCAACTTTAGGAAGTGGATTAAAATTATTATCAACGTGCTCTAAAGAAGGCTCAAGCATACGCTTTAAGCAATAGAAAATTTGCGTAAGATTGTTAGACCCCAAGTGAAACCATGTATTCTTCTCAACAGCCTGCAAATAGTCAAGGCGGCGCATACCAACAATTTCCTTACGACGATAACGTTTCCATTTATCTCTAGCTGCCTCTAATTCATGAGACGCCGTGCGCAACTGCCGAATATTCTCTTTCATTACCCCCTGAGTAATGTTATTGAACGTATTTTGCATAGCATCTATCATTTCCACTTGTGTAGACTTGACATGAAGCACCAGTAAGTCCCAAATCTCATTTTTATCCTTTGCATGGACCAGTTTACGAAAAACAAGATCTACCGTTTCCTCTTCTTGCTTTTTCTTAAATGCACGATTATTTCGAATAAGTACAGCCACAACAATCACTATAACTAGGATCATACCAAAGACGCCAGCCAAATGATTCATCGTTGCAACCAAGCTACTCAAAATGAAGGCTGCGCCAGCTGTTACGAACCAGCCACCAACAACGGTAATAACA
>NZ_CAUTBW010000055.1:0-14311 GCF_963536905.1 uncultured Alloprevotella sp.
CTCTACGGATAAACTTTCGAATGAAGGTTTGAGATATTCCTTTTTCATTGTTCTTATTTTTTTTGTAGGTGTAAAGATTGGACTCTTCCAAAATCTTGACACCTTTTTTATTGCATACTGCAATAGTGAAAACATCCCTAAGCTAGAGTATTCTTTCTCAAAATGCCTCGCACTCTATTATTAGACTTACATTCTAGCAACATACTCTTAGATAGTCAGAATATAAGCTTTCAAAACGTTTCTTTCAGCATAATATTTCCTTATAAACAGTTATTCTTACGCTTTTACAGAATTGGCATGCAAAAATACATCTTTTTTACATACTACCATGCATCTTACTAATATTTTTTCTTTTGTAATTCTCATAAGATTAACATAATAGCCAATTCAGGATAAGCCTCACGGCATTCTTCCACCGCCCTTAGAAAATCCGCCTTTGCTTCCGCAACGGTATTACCGTCTCCATCGATAAGGGCATAATCTCCTATCGGTGTCTCACTATAACAAGAGTAAGTTTTATTCTCTCCATATTCAACCGTTACTAAAATTTTCTTTGCCATTTCTCTTTGCTTTTATGAATTTCTCTTTTTATCTTTGCGGTGTAGATTGATGGTCGCATGATTTGGGAGCGAGCAGCGTTAACAGCGGTGATATAGGAAGTTCGAGTCTTACCCTTTCTACACTTAGGGGCTTAATTGCCCCTATTTTATTTTCTCATATTGCTTCGTATTCATATTTCCGGTCCTCCCCGAATTTTGTCCATATCTTCTCCCAATAAATCATTTTTTGTTGCCATGTCGTCACAGAGAAGATAATCAATTGATAAATAAGATTTTGTTAGCGTGACAAGAAGATCAGAGATATCCGCGGATTCAAATCTTCTCTTAAAGTTTGCTCGAAAAAGACTCTAATGTTTTACCATAATCATATTCAGCTTTTACCACGTTTTGAGTTTTTATATTTGTCTCCTATCAAATATTCTCTTTATATTTGCCATAGATTGCTGGGTACATCTATAGCAAGTCTACCTTAAAAGCGATTTCCTGAGAGATCGAGTATCTCCACATTCGAAATTACGTGCAGAAAACTTGAGCACACAAAAGAAAGACGCGAATAAAAAGAAACAGAGGTAGAATACTCAGTAAAATACAAACAACTAAGAATATGAAATCAACCAAAGAAAACACACTTTACCTGACAATAAAACAGGTATATTTTGATCAAATCATAGAAGGATCAAAGAAAGAGGAATATCGAGAAATAAAGGATACCACCTACAAGAAATACCTAGAAGTGAGCGAGCAAGGTTGGCCACTATTTGACACAACTTTGATCAGTGAAGACGATGAGCTACTTGGCGATCTCTGTATCTGGAATAATGGTGTTTATCCTTATATCCCCAAACAGAAATGGGAGTTTCTCCATCTCGCAGTTGGCTATGCCAAAGAGCGTGATACAGCCATTGTTGAAATCACGGACATCACTTTTCAGCCGCTCTTGGATAAGAAAGGGAATCCTGCACGCTTCTCTGTTGATGAAAATGATATGGCTAAAATTGATGCAGAAGGGAATCTGTGCTTTTGGATGGCAGTTTTCCATCTGGGAGAAATAGTAGAACTTCATAGGAAGTAAATCGTTCTTCGCACATTCCCATACTCCTCTCTCTTTACTGTCTATAATAAAGGAGAGGATGCAGCTCAAGGAGTTAATAACTTAGTGCAGATTAGAGTAAGCTAGCTTGCACTGAGATTATGTATTTGTGGAAATTGAAACCTTTTTAACTAACACTGTGTTTTTCTAGCATAGATTTTGTAAGCAAGAAGAAAGAAACCCTTCCATTGACGGTTCAGAGGTTAATATTGGGCAGGGAATATGAAAGTAAACACACCTCCCATTGGCAGATACTACCTTAAGTTCTGACATAGTGACTAAAGAATTCCTATTAATCTCCAGCAGTGAGATACTGGGGGAACGGAAACTTCGCACTTATCTGCCAATTCTCATTCAAGTTACATTTATTGTCTGGTGGCTTGGGAGAGGAGAATCAATAGACTCTGCAATACCTTTTGCCTTCTGCGACAAAACTTGATGGTGTGACTCTTTGACATACTCCCGCCCAATGAAACCTCAGCTTTATTGTTTTGCCCAACAACTTGAGGTTGTTAGGGCGAGAAGCCATGTTTGATGATAAGAGTTTATTGAAGCTTCCTATTAGTCCTTAATTCGCTCCATTTTTTCATCCTTTATAAGCATCATTTTGCTTGATTCTATAGTTCCACATTCAGCTCTGACTCTTTTGTCCTCGGCTGTTGTGTGGTTTAATCTCTTGTTCTTTTTTTATTTGCAGGGAATGCTGTTCTCTTTCCTTATTTCAGTTATATAGTTATTTTCAGCAAGGAGAGATTTTTCTATTTCCGCTTTCTTCTTCTCTATCAGTTCCCTGGGTCATCTCTGTTCTCAGCGCAAGAAGAATATCTCCATTGTCGCTAAGTCAAGAACTTAGCTCAGAAGTGTACTTTGCCTTGACGAAAGAAAAGTTTTCCCAACACCAAGGTAGCGCTTACGGAGCGCAAAGTTAGAAAAAGTTTTTTTAGTTTAACAAGCTTTCTACAAGAAAAAAAATAGAGTTTTGAGAGATTATTGGCATCTTCCACCAGACATTTTAGGTAAAAAGAATAGGCAATATTTAGTAGATATTTCCAAGCTCTTATATACATAAAAACACCGCGCTTTCTAAATTCTTTTTTCTTGCTTATTCTGAGAGAATAAAAAATGCGTTTTTTTTGTTCTTAATTTTAACAGAAAATTTGCACACGAGCTGCATTACTACCTCCAATACTACCTAAAACAACTTTTGGGCAATGAAAAAGATCTACACTATAGATAAAAATACAACCATACTTCACCTACTTTTCATGCACCACAAAAGATAACTAACATCAGCTCCATTATTTTTATAGGAGAGAGGCATGGGAGGTTACCATTCCAAGTTTTTGTTCACTTAGATGTGGAGCACACTTTTACAAGAAAAGTCGTAGTATTAAAACTATCATTTTGAAACATTACCATTTATCTGTCAGCCATGTACGATGAGAAAGTATTATCTTTGCAGCGAAGATTAAAACTTTATGAGCAATGAACGCAATTAAACTTGACATCACGAAAGCTGCTCAGTTTCTGAACGCTGACGCAGTGGCTACTTTAGAGCCCGAAGTAAAGAAGGCTCACGAATCACTTGAGAACGGCACCTGCCAGGGTAATGACTTCCTCGGTTGGCTGCATCTGCCTTCCAGCATCACTCCCGAATTTTTGGCCGACATCAAGGCTACGGCACAGACGCTTCGTGAAAACTGCGAGGCTATCGTAGTGGCTGGTATCGGTGGTTCTTATCTCGGTGCGCGCGCTGTTATCGAATGTCTGAAAAATAATTTTGAAGAACTAACGCCCCGCATTCTCTTTGCTGGTAATAATATCAGTGAGGACTATCTGAGTGAACTCACCACTTATCTCAAAACTCGCAAATTTGGTGTTATTAACATCAGCAAGTCGGGTACTACCACCGAAACGGCCCTCACTTTCCGTTTGCTCCGCAGCCAGTGTGAAGAGCAGCGCGGTAAGGAAGAGGCACGCAAGGTTATTGTTGCTGTGACCGATGCTAAAAAAGGTGCTGCTCGCGTAACGGCCGACAAAGAAGGCTATAAGAGCTATGTGATCCCCGACAATGTTGGCGGTCGTTTCAGCGTGCTCACTCCCGTAGGCCTCCTGCCCATTGCTTGCGCAGGCTTCGATATTGAAGAACTTGTACGCGGTGCGCAAGACATGGAGAAACTCTGCCAAACAGCTCCTTATGCTGAGAATCCCGCAGAACAATATGCCGCTGTTCGCAATCTGCTTTATCGTGCAGGCAAGCACATCGAAATTCTCGCCAACTATCAGCCAAAACTCCACTACGTCAATGAATGGTGGAAGCAACTTTATGGAGAGAGCGAAGGCAAGGACAACAAGGGTATTTTCCCCGCTGCTGTAGATCTCACCACAGACCTCCACTCTATGGGTCAGTGGATTCAGGAAGGCGAGCGCAATATCTTCGAAACTGTTGTCTCTGTTGAAAAGTCAAAGTATACCGTTCTCTTCCCCCACGATGAGGAAAACCTCGACGGTTTGAACTTCCTCGAGGGCAAGCACGTGGACGAAGTCAACAAGATGGCCGAACTGGGCACACAGTTGGCTCACGTAGACGGCGGCGTTCCCAACATCCGCATCAGCGTGCCAGAACTAACGGAGTACTACATCGGTCAGTTGCTCTATTTCTTTGAAGTAGCGTGCGGCATTAGTGGTAACTTACTGGGCGTTAATCCGTTCAACCAACCGGGCGTTGAGAGCTACAAGAAGAATATGTTTGCACTGCTCAACAAGCCTGGCTATGAGGCTGAGAGCAAAGCTATTCGTGAACGTCTGAACAAGTAAGAGATACAACGTACATCCCCTTCGTCTTCCCGCGTGGGAGGCAGAGGGGATTTCTCGTTCACAAATAATGACTCATACCTATAATAATATAACAGCCCCTGAATCTTTCCTCACGGAGAAATTCAGCGAGGCTGTTTTTGCTTATTTGGAACAGAACGGCTTTGAGCATTTTTGTCTGAAAGCCGTTCTTTTCGACATGGACGGAGTACTCTTCGACTCGATGCCTAACCACGCCAAAAGTTGGGCAGAAGTGGGACAACGCTTCCGTTTGGGTATAACAGCGGAGGACGCCTACCTCCACGAAGGGCGCACAGGAGCTTCTACCATCAACAGCTTTGCCCGCCTCAACTGGGGCCGAGAGGCTACAACGGAAGAGATAGAGGAAATCTATGCCGAGAAGTGCCGACTCTTCAACGAATGCGAGATGGCGCAGAATATGCCTGGAGCTGAACGTGTCCTCAACGCCGTGCGCGATGCAGGACTTCAGATTCTCGTGGTGACGGGAAGTGGACAGGCCTCACTACTTGAGCGTTTGCAAACCCACTACCCTGGTTTTTTCAATCCCGACCATATCGTATCGAGCAAAGATTGCCGCCACGGTAAGCCTCATCCCGATCCCTACCTCTTAGGACTGGAGAAAGCTGGCGTTCAGCCTTGGGAAGCTCTCGTTGTAGAGAATGCTCCCTTAGGCGTTCAAGCTGCCCGCGCGGCTCAGATATGTACAATCGCCGTCAATACGGGACCGCTTTCCAACGAGACGCTCCGCGATGCTGGCGCAAATATTCTGTTCCCCTCCATGACGGCTTTAGCCGATGAATGGAGAGGCTAAAACTTTTTCTTCCAGCGGGGGGAGATTCCTCTCCTGCTCGGATTTCTCTGAGAAAATATCGTAATTTCCACTCACTTTGACTCTCAACGAACTTCTTCCACTCTATGCTACTCACCCGCAGGTGGCAGCTCTGGCTAAAATAATTGGAGAAAGCAGTCCGCGACTCACTTTTTGCGACGGGCTTCACGGATCAGCTGCCACAATGGTATTTGCCGCCCTCACGTGCCGACGCATTAAAGGAAAGCCCTATCTCTTCGTGCTCAATGATGAAGAAGAGGCGGGGTATTTCTATCACGACCTCACACAGATGCTGGGCGATAAGAATGTGCTCTTCTTTCCTTCCTCTTATCGCCGTGCTGTAAAATACGCGCAGCGGGATGCCGCCAACGAGGTACTGCGCACACAGGTACTCAATGCATTAGCGGACAGAAATGAGGAATATCTTTTTATCGTTACCTACCCCGAGGCGCTGAGCGAACGTGTGGCACCGAAAATCTCGTTTGAGGCGCGCACCATCAAGATTCAGGAAGGCGGAAACTACGACCTTCCGCAGCTCGAGCGCCAGCTGCTGGAGCTGGGTTTCCGCCGTGTAGACTACGTTTACGAGCCTGGAGAGTTTGCCGTGCGCGGTAGTATTTTGGACGTATTTAGCTATTCCTCCGAATATCCTTACCGTGTCGATTTCTTCGGTGATGATGTGGAAACGATTCGTACGTTTGAGGTGCAGACACAGCTGTCTAAAGATCGCTTGAAAGATGTTGCCGTAGTACCCGAAATGGAAGGAGGCAATTCGGATTTAGTACCAGTCACAGACTATCTTCCCACCGATGCTTTGCTTGTGGTGAAGAATTGGGTTCTCATTACTGACACCATACAGAAGGTTTTCGATGAAGGGTTTGCCAAACAAGCCTACATCGAGAAAAAGGATAGCAAAGAACGCCCCGAATGGGAAATTTATGAGGAAGAAGAGGAGTCACGCTGCTCCACTCTCACGGCAGGCCCAACAAAGGAGCTTGACAAAAACCGCCTGCTTGTGTCGGGACGCGAACTGGGCAAAGCTCTCCTCGCCCTGCAACGCATCGAGATGGGTAACACTCCGTCAGATACGCCAAAGGCTCAACTGCATTTCAAAACGCAGGTGCAGCCCATCTATCATAAGAACTTCGAGATGGTCAAGACTTCGTTCAACGATTTCCGCGACCGCCACTATCGCATTTATATTGCAGCCGACAGCGGGAAGCAGAACGAGCGCCTGACAGAGATTCTGGCCTCACTTCCCACAGATGTCACGATGCCGACCTCCGCTTCGTCGGCCGATGCACCGCTTTTCACCCCCGTTCTAAAAACTTTGCACGAGGGTTTCTCTGATGAAGACTTGCAGGTGTGCTTCTTCACCGACCATCAGATATTCGACCGATTCCACAAATACAACCTAAAGAGCGATCACGCCCGCGATGCCAAGATGGCCCTTACGCTGAAAGAGCTGATGCAGTTTCAGCCGGGCGATTTCATCGTACATATCGACCACGGCGTGGGACGCTTTGCCGGATTGGTGCGTATGCCCGCTGCCGATGGTACGCAGCAGGAGATGATTAAGCTGACCTACCAAAACGACGACATCGTCTTGGTGAGCATCCACTCTCTTCATAAGCTTTCCAAATACAAGGGGCGCGAGGGCGAAGCTCCCAAGCTGAGCCGCCTGGGTACGGGAGCTTGGGAAAAACTAAAGGAGCGCACCAAGAAGAAAATCAAAGACATTGCTCGCGACCTCATCAAGCTCTATTCGAAGCGCAAAGAGGAAAAAGGCTTTGCCTACAGTGCCGACACCTACTTGCAAAACGAGTTGGAAGCCAGTTTTGCTTACGAAGACACGCCCGACCAGCTCAAAGTGACGCAAGAAGTGAAAGCCGACATGGAGAGTGCAAAACCAATGGATCGTCTGGTTTGTGGAGATGTAGGCTTTGGCAAAACGGAGATTGCCGTGCGGGCAGCGATGAAGGCTGCAGCCGATGGGAAACAAGTGGCTGTGCTCGTGCCTACAACCGTTCTGGCTTTGCAACACTTCAAAACGTTTGAGAAACGCTTGAAGAACTTCCCCGTACGCGTGGACTATCTCTCGCGTGCTCGTACGCCGAAACAGGTGCGCGAACTCTTAACTGATTTGTCCGAGGGGAAAGTCGATATTCTTGTGGGCACTCACAAACTCATCGGCAAAAGTGTGAAATTCAAAGATCTGGGACTTCTCATCATCGACGAAGAACAGAAATTCGGAGTAGCTGTCAAGGAGAAACTCCGCCAGCTGAAAGTGAATGTAGACACACTCACCATGTCGGCCACACCCATTCCGCGCACCTTGCAGTTCTCTCTGATGGGCGCGCGCGACTTTAGCGTCATTCAAACGCCACCCCCCAACCGACGCCCGATACAGACAGAGGTACACACCTTTAGTCACGAGATAATTGCCGATGCCGTTAATTTCGAAATGAGTCGGAACGGACAGACTTACATCGTGACTCACCGCGTCTCTGCGCTTCAGAACCTCAAAGAATTGGTTAAGAAATATGTGCCCGATGCCCGCGTGGCTATCGGTCACGGGCAGATGCCCCCCGCCGAATTGGAGAAAATCATTCTGGGCTTTGCCAACTACGACTACGACGTACTCATCTCCACCACCATCGTGGAGAATGGTATCGACATCAGTAATGCCAACACCATTATCATTGATGCCGCCAACCATTTCGGACTGAGCGACCTCCACCAGATGCGCGGCCGCGTGGGTCGCTCGGATCGCAAAGCATTTTGCTACCTCCTGGCGCCACCTCTGGCGCATTTGAGTGAGGAGAGCCGCCGCCGACTGCAAGCCATCGAGGAGTTTAGCGATTTGGGCTCGGGTATACACATCGCCATGCAGGACCTTGACATCCGCGGAGCAGGCAATTTGCTGGGCGCGGAGCAGAGCGGTTTTATTGCCGACTTAGGTTACGAAACCTACCAAAAGATTTTGGCAGAAGCAGTCAGCGAACTCAAAAATGACGAGTTTGCCGAGTTGTACAAAGAAGAGTTGCAACATTCGACTCTCACAGGCGACTTCTTTGTAGATGAATGCAATGTGGAATGCGATCTGCACGCGTTCTTCCCCGAAACCTATGTGCCGGGAGCCAGCGAGCGTATGTTGCTCTATCGCGAGTTGGACGGACTCACTACTGATGAGCAAATTGCCGATTTCCGCCAGCGCATGACCGACCGCTTTGGTGCGTTGCCGCCCGAAGGTGAGGAACTCTTGCGCATCGTACCTCTGCGCCGTCTTGGCCGCAAGGTGGGAGCAGAGCGACTGACGCTAAAGAATGGGCGCATGACTCTTTATTTCGTATCGAAATATGATTCGCCGTTCTATCAGAGTTCTACTTTCGACCGCCTCATTCAGTATGCCACGCAAAACTATCGCACCACTGAATTGAAAGAAAGTGCGGGTAAACGCCGTATGGTTATCAAAAACGTTCCCACGGTGGAGCGCGCTCTCAGTCTACTCCAAAAAATCACGGAATAAGGCATTGCGCATCGCGGGCAACTTCAGCTCTGAAAACTACTTGCCCATTCTATACCATCTTGCTCAAAATGGTTAGAGAATCTACAAGAAGTGCCGACTTCCTTGTTCTGCCACACGCCTCGCACGTTCTTTGGCTAAATATGATTCCTACTAAAAAACATTCTCTCTTATCAATATGAATCTAAAAACACTTTTCTGCTCTTCGGAGAGGACTAAGCGAATCAATCCTCTCTACTTGATTGGCGGCCACTTCTTGTCGTTGTATCTCATCATTGGTTTCATCCTGCGCATCGTGCTCATGGCCTTTTCTCCAGCCGATGCCACTTACACGGCGATGGGCATACTACGTGGTCTCACCGTCGGACTTCTGTCCGACTTTGGTATGGGATTGCTGCTCCTCATCCCGCTCTTTGTTTTCTACATAGGGCTCAACGAATACAAATATAAGAAGTATGCAGCCTTCTCCATCTGCCTGCTACTCATTGCAGGATTGGCTTACGCTTTTTGGCCTGGATCTATTTTCCGCCAATATGGTGGCGGTGCTCCGCGCATTGCTCAAATTTTCTTGGGATGGAAACTCCTGAGTTTCTCCCTCCGCGCCTTCATTCCGCGCATACGCAAAGCATGGCGCGCCTGCACGCTTTATCTCACATGGGGCATCTATATACTGTTGTTATTAGTGGTCTCTGCGGGCGAGTTCTTTTTCTGGGAGGAATTTGGCGTGCGCTACAACTTCATCGCCGTGGACTATCTGGTCTATACACACGAAGTCATCGGCAACATCATGGAGTCCTATTCCATCGCTCCTTTAATAGCCGTTCTCCTACTGATCACGCTGGGCCTCATCTTGGTGGTCGTGCGCAAACGCCGTTTCCAGTTGGAGGGAAACTACCAGCTCCGTCGCTTCGGCTTTGAAACGCTGCTGGCTGTGGTGCTTGTTGGGGCGGGCTTTGGAGCTACATCACTGACGCATAACCTTGACGCCAACAATCAGTATGTCACGCAAATCGAGCAGAATGGCGCGTACGACTTTGTGAGGGCTTTCTTGAACAACAAATTGGAGTATGACAAGTTCTACACGATGCTCCCACCAGCACAATGCGAGGCGCTCTATCGCCAGCAAACAGGCTTGGACAGCCATAGAACAAAACAACTCTCAGATGGGCAAGGAGCAGAGAAATGCAATATCGTGCTGATCACGGTGGAGAGTTTGAGCGCCGACTTCCTTACGCGCTACGGCAACAAGGAGGGACTCACGCCAAACATCGACCGGCTGATGACGCAGAGCCTTGTTTTCGACAGTCTTTACGCGTGCGGAAATCGCACCGTGAGAGGTTTGGAGGCTCTTTCGCTTTGCATCCCACCTCATGCCGGGGAGAGCGTCATCAAGCAGAAGAACAACCGCATGGGCACACTCTCTGTGGGCTATCAGCTCAGTAAGTTGGGCTACACCACGCAGTTTCTCTATGGTGGCTACAGTTATTTCGACAACATGGGCGACTATTTCTCCCACAATGGTTATGAGGTGATTGATCGCTCCAACATAGCTAAACAGAACATCACCTTTGCCAACATTTGGGGCGTTTGTGATGAGGATATTTTCAACAAAGGCTTGGAGGTGTTTGATGCCGACGCAAAAACAGGTAAACCTTTCTTTGCGCAATTTATGACGACAAGCAACCACCGCCCCTACACTTATCCTACGGAGAAAATACATGTCGAAGGAAATCCCTATACGCGCAACGCTGCAGTGAAGTACACCGACTACGCTATCGGCGACTTCCTCAACAAGGCCGCGAAGAAACCATGGTTCAAGAATACGGTGTTCATCATCATTGCCGACCACTGCGCTTCGAGTGCAGGCAAAACCTCGCTGCCACTGGAGAAATACCACATCCCGTGCCTCATCTTCAGCCCCGGACGCATCCAGCCACAGATTGTGAGCAAGGTGTGCTCGCAAATAGACATTTTGCCCACACTCTTCTCCATCCTTCACCTCCCGGCTAAAGTTAGCTTTGCCGGTAACGACATCCTTTCGCCCAACTTCAAAGAGCGGGCTTTCCTCGCCACCTATCAAGATTTGGGCTACTATGAGAACCACATTCTCACAGTGCTTTCGCCCGTGAGGAAAGTGCAGCAATACGCCGTTCGCCCTAATCCCGATGGCACTTTCGAGGAGACGCTACTCCAAAAGCAGGACGTAGGACTGACGCAAAAAGCAGTAAGTTTTTATCAGACGGTGAATAAATAAAAAACATCTTCTGCAGCCCCTTCCCCACTTGGAGAAGGGGCTGTTTGTTTCTCTGTTGAAACCTTCCCTGCCCAGCTTCCCTCTCCCTGCTTGAAAATCTGCCGCACCACAAGAAACTTTGTAGCGACAATTTTCACAAAGAAATGTAAACAGAATTCGTATTCTAACAAGGTGAGAATGGATTCAAAACCCAATCACAGTAAGTGGGACATCAGACAACTCTGATTCGTCTGACTCGTCCAATAAGCCTATCAAAAAATGCAATAAGGCTATCGACTGACACAATAAGACTGCCAGCTGACAGCCTTATTGTGTTTTTGAATAGAATAAGGAAAACTACACCTTTTCGACACATAGAAAAAACTGAAATTATAAGAGAACGACTCATTTCTCTTTTGTTTCTCAAGAAAAACGAGATGCACGTTGTAGCGATACTCCAGTTTTTATGTTTTACAGCAGCTTTCTCAACACATCCTTAGGCAATTCTGCATCAGAACAAAAAAGCAGAGTGTAAAGTATAATTACCCCGAGAAACACTTCTTAATTCTGCATCACTCCATAAATTTCAATGTACACCACGCCTATTTTGGCGCACAGTTTGCAATAGGTGCAAACAATTAAGAAGCAAACAAGTGTTGCCATCTGAGAGCAGTTCGCCATTCGCAAACACGCATCAGACAAAATGACCTCACATAGCAGAAACTAAAAAGAAGCGGGCCGTATCTTTGCCCTTCTTCCAGAAAGTTTCGATAAAGGAACAACAAAAAATATCTTTTTCTCTGTCAGGTTCAAATTTTGGCACGCCTCTTGCAAATAAGATAAGCAAATCACAAAAGAGAGTGTGTGGAAACACCACTCCGATTAATATTAGATAATAACAAAATAAAAAAATACAATTATGGGAAAGATTATTGGTATAGACTTAGGTACAACGAACAGCTGTGTTTCCGTATTCGAAGGTAACGAGCCCGTTGTTATTGCTAACAGCGAAGGCAAGCGCACAACTCCTTCTGTAGTAGCATTTGTTGAAGGTGGCGAACGCAAAGTGGGCGACCCCGCAAAGCGCCAAGCCATCACCAACCCGAAGCGTACGGTTTATTCTATCAAGCGCTTCATGGGTGAAACCTACGACCAAGTGACAAAAGAAATTGCACGTATGCCCTACGAGGTTGTAAAGGGAGAAAACAACACTCCGCGCGTTAAAATTGACGACCGCCAGTACACTCCGCAGGAAATCAGTGCAATGATTCTTCAGAAGATGAAGAAAACAGCCGAGGACTACCTCGGACAGGAGGTAAAAGAAGCTGTGATCACAGTTCCAGCTTACTTCTCCGACTCTCAGCGTCAGGCTACTAAAGAAGCTGGTCAGATTGCTGGCCTCGAGGTAAAGCGTATCGTGAATGAGCCTACTGCGGCTGCTCTTGCTTATGGTTTGGAGAAGTCTAAGAAGGACATGAAGATTGCCGTATTCGACCTCGGTGGTGGTACGTTCGATATCTCTATCCTCGAATTGGGTGGAGGCGTATTTGAAGTACTCTCAACAAACGGTAACACTCACCTGGGTGGTGACGACTTCGACCATGTTATCATCAACTGGTTGGTAGAAGAATTTAAGAACGATGAGGGTGCTGACTTAACGCAAGACCCGATGGCAATGCAGCGTTTGAAAGAAGCTGCTGAAAAGGCTAAGATTGAGCTGTCTTCTACTACGACAACCGAAATCAACCTGCCTTACATCATGCCAGTAGGCGGTGTGCCCAAGCACTTGGTTAAGACGCTGACACGCGCTAAGTTCGAGCAACTTGCTCATCAGCTCATCGAGGATTGTAAAGTACCTTGCCAGGAAGCACTGCAAAGCGCAGGCCTCAACACTAGCGATATCGACGAGGTGATCCTCGTGGGTGGTTCCAGCCGTATTCCTGCTGTTCAGGAAATGGTGAAGAACTTCTTCGGCAAAGAGCCCAGCAAGGGTGTTAATCCAGATGAGGTAGTAGCCGTAGGTGCTGCTGTTCAGGGCGCTATTATGAATAAGGAAGAAGGTGTAGGCGACATCGTTCTCCTCGACGTTACTCCGCTGAGTCTCGGTATCGAAACGATGGGTGGCGTTATGACAAAACTGATTGAAGCCAATGCTACCATTCCTTGCAAGAAGAGCCAGGTATTCTCAACGGCTGAAGACAACCAGCCCGAAGTGACTATCCACGTGCTCCAGGGCGAGCGTCCAATGGCCGCTCAGAACAAGAGCATCGGTCGCTTCAACCTCGCCGGCATTGCTCCCGCTCGCCGCGGTATTCCTCAAATTGAGGTAACGTTCGACATCGACGCCAACGGTATCTTGAACGTAAGTGCCAAGGACAAAGCTACGGGTAAAGAACAGGCCATCCGCATCGAAGCATCTTCAGGCTTGAGCCAGGAAGAAATCGACCGCATGAAGGCAGAAGCACAAGCCAACGAAGAGGCCGACAAGAAGGAAAAAGAGCGCATCGACAAGCTCAACCAAGCTGACTCTATGGCGTTCCAGACTGAGAACCAGCTCAAGGATCTTGGCGACAAGCTCCCCGCTGACAAGAAGTCTGTCATCGAGGCTGCTCTCCAGAAGCTGAAAGATGCTCACAAGGCTCAAGACATCAACGCTATCGATGCTGCTATCAAAGAGCTCAATGATGCTTGGCAAGCTGCCAGTGCAGATATGTACCAGCAAACAGGTGGTGCTCAACAACCTGGTGCTGACGCCGGTTTCCAAGGTGGTGCTCAGCAAGGCGCTCAATCCAAGGACGACATCCAAGATGCCGACTTTGAGGAAGTGAAGTAAAAGCATTAAATGCACTAACTAAATAGAAGAAATCCCAGTAACTCTCAACAGTTACTGGGATTTTTGCGTACTCTAAATACTCTTCACTTTCCTTTTATCTTTCCATACAATTATTTACTATATTTGCAACTCATGCGCACTGCAATCAGAGCCAGCCAATCTTTGCACTACTTTCCGCAGATAAGACTCCTCAAATCCTCGCGCAGAATCCGATAACACCCCAGATGAGTAACTTTATTATGGTAGAGCATAAAAAATCAATTCACTTCTTCAACGACCGTGAAGTAAGGGCGGTGTGGGACGACGAACACAATAAGTGGTGGTTCTCTGTACTGGACATCATTGCTGCAATTAACGAGCAAGATGATTACCAAAAGACGAGAAACTATTGGAAGTATCTCAAAA
>NZ_CAUTBW010000056.1:0-14247 GCF_963536905.1 uncultured Alloprevotella sp.
CGGAATTCCTGCACAAATGTTACTTTTCCCGGATGAAAATCATTGGGTGCTCCAACCCCAAAACGGAATTCTTTGGCAACGCACCTTCTTCCGTTGGCTTGATCGTTGGTTGAAAAAATAAGAACCATCTATGCATATTATATAAGAAATAATTATAAAAATAGATTATGACAGAAAAAATTAAAACTACTCTGAGAGATTCAGCTGGAATGCGCTGGACCGCTCTTCTCCTCTTGGCCTTAGCCATGTTCTGTGCCTACATCTTTGTGGATATTCTCTCCCCTATCAAAGAATTGATGCAGGAGCAAAGAGGATGGGATTCCACAGCTTTTGGAACGATGCAAGGTTCAGAAACCTTTTTGAACGTATTTATATTCTTTCTCATCTTTGCTGGTATCATTCTCGACAAAATGGGGGTACGCTTCACTGCAGTACTCTCAGGAGCGGTTATGCTAGCAGGTGCACTTATTAAGTATTATGCCATTAGCGACAGCTTTGCAGGAAGTGCACTTGATGTTTGGTTCACGAACAACCTCAACCATATTCCCGTCTTTGAACAATTGGGCGTTTCTCCTTTCTATGAAGGCATGCCTGCCTCTGCCAAGGTTGCAGCTTGTGGCTTCATGATTTTTGGCTGCGGTGTGGAAATGGCAGGTATCACAGTTTCTCGTGGTATTGTAAAATGGTTTAAGGGACGCGAAATGGCATTGGCAATGGGTTCTGAAATGGCACTTGCACGCCTTGGTGTTGCCACTTGCATGATTTTCTCTCCGTTCTTTGCCAAATTGGGTGGTCAAGTCAATGTATCTCGTTCAGTAGCATTTGGTGTAGTACTTATCTGTATTGCTTTGATCATGTTCATTGTCTACTTCTTTATGGACAAAAAACTCGATTCTCAAACTGGCGAAGCAGAAGAAAAGGATGAGCCTTTTAAAATTAGCGATTTGGGTAAAATTCTCACAAGTATGGGCTTTTGGCTTGTAGCTTTACTTTGTGTGCTGTATTACTCTGCTATCTTTCCTTTCCAGAAGTATGCTGTAAATATGCTTCAGTGTAACCTAACATTCACAGAATTACCCAAAGATTCTTTTTGGGCATCCTCAAGTGTAACAATAGTCCAGTATGTTATCATGCTCTTAGTAGCAGCTTCTGCTTTTATGTTCAATTTCATGAAGAAAAAAGCACTTAAGTATACCATGCTAACTATCTCTATTCTTAGCCTCGTTATCTATTGTTATATGGGCTACATGCGTCAGTCAGCAGAATCAATCTTTGCAGTATTCCCACTTTTGGCCGTTGGTATCACTCCGATTCTCGGTAGCTATGTCGATCACAAAGGAAAAGCTGCATCTATGCTCGTTTTAGGTTCGCTACTCTTGATTTTCTGCCATCTCACTTTTGCCTTTGTTCTCCCTGAATTCAAGGACAGCCAAGTTGGTGGAGTTATCGTAGCATATATAACAATCCTAGTTCTCGGGGCTTCTTTCTCTTTAGTCCCAGCATCACTTTGGCCCAGTGTTCCAAAATTGGTAGATGCAAAAATCATTGGATCTGCGTATGCTCTTATCTTCTGGATTCAGAATATTGGTCTTTGGCTATTCCCCCTGCTCATTGGTAAAGTTCTCGACAAAACCAATGTTGGTGTAACAGATCCCACTCAACTCAACTATACAGCTCCGCTGATTATGCTTGCTGGTCTTGGTGCAGTAGCTCTTGTCATTGGCCTTATCTTAAAAGTTGTAGACAAGAAGAAAAATCTCGGTTTGGAAGAACCCAATATCAAGGAATGATCGAGAATACTCTTAAAAAAATAGGTTGGAAAATCATACAGATTTCCCAACCTATTTATTAAAACTTCTTTGTTATTTCATCTACACGAAAAATAGCAAAAGGTAGCATCTAAAAAGTGTGTAAGCTTTATTTCCTCTTAATCTTCCTCTGGAACATGTCTCAGAGAGAAAGAATAAAGCAGCCTTACACACTTTTTCAGACATTACTAGACAAAGTATACAGTTGGTATTCTGTGCCATATATCATAATTTCATCTCTTCCGAAAAGTTGTCCCACTCATTGCTGAACCTTTCCCATGTAATAGGAAAATTCTTTTTTGCATCCTCTATGAGTTCTTGAACAAACGTCTCATTCCGAGATAAATAATACTCCGTCTCTTGTTCGAATTCTTGAAATACTTCTTCTCTTTGTTTGGAAGTAAAGCCATAGAACGAGGTGTGCCAAAGACAACAAGCGGCTATTTCGGATAATGAGGCCGTCACTTCAGGTTCTACTACTACTTCTTTAGATAAGGCTTCTTCCCAGTCGCAGCCTTCAATATTATAAGCATCTAAAAAAGGAGTTTCATCCTCTTCCCATTTCGTCATTGTAATGATACAAGGTTCTTCCGACTCAGCTACCCGTGGAATGAGCCGACATAGCAACTTATAATGAGAACGAAACAACTCGAGCATTCGAGGAGCAGCCATATCGGGATAAAGCAGCGCTATATGTGGTTCTATCTTTTCAAAAGGAATAGTACAAAGTAGTTCTTTAAGCGTCATTGAGAATATAATTATTTACATCGACCTTGATTCTTATTTCAAATTCTCTCACATAGATAAAGTCTGTAATCGCCCAATAGGTGTGGTCAAAAAGGTGATTGAATTGACAGATTAAGTGTAAATCCTCTGTGAGTTTGGAATCCAACCCTTCGTTCCAATTGGGAGGAGGACAATCCATTCCTATAAATGACTCAAAACTTTCTTTGTTGTCACGTGGAAAAGTAAGCGTCTGCAAAGAAACTCCACCTGCATAAAGAGTATTAAATTCATCGTCACAAAGAGCATTCCATAGATCTTGCCTGTCTTCCCCCTGTAATGGATGTCTCGCGGGATGCACCGGGCTTAAATAGCATTCGGCTGTAAGTTCTATATCGTCTTCCCAATCCCGAAGTTTTTGAAAGTCGATCCATATATGATATGCCTTATCGTACATTTTCTGCAAGGTGTTGCGTAGGGGTTCGTTGAACTCGACAATCTCAGGAATAAGGTCTTCTTGAAACTTCAGAACCTTCTTATTAATCAAGTCTTTTCGTATCTCCAAAAGACAGGCAAAATTGGAATAATCTTTGTCGCGATAGCGAATCCCTATTCCTTTATGAGCATTAATAATCTCTCTTTCTATACGCTGTATGTCGTCAGAAAGTAAAATTTCTTTAATCTTCATATTTTCGTACAGATAAAATATCCTGTATTTATTTTTGACTTATCAAAACTCATCCCATACTTTGTATTAAAAAGTTGAGCTATTGTCTCTTGATATTTCACCTGTCCCAAGGGTGGTGTGGTCGTAGGAGTTGGAAATTCTACGAACATTCCTTTAATGAGTTCTTTACCCTTGCCCCAATTCCTATTGTTTTTAGCTTCAATTTTCCAGAGTGTCATAAGATTCTATTTTAAGTGATACTTCATTTATTCTATGGTGCAAAAATAAAAGCCACCTATGCCTAATCAGGGCATAGATGGCTAAGACATGAATGAATTTTCTTTTTAGTCTTTTGTATTGGAGGAAATAAAGATAGTCTTGAGGATATGGGCAATTACTCCCCAATCGTCATGATTATGCAAGCCAGATGGATGCGGAATACCGATAATAGGGATTCCTTCCCACAATCCCATTCTGATAACTTGTTTACATTGGTAGGTTTTACCATTGATGGTGTGTGAGGGTGAGAAAGAAACAATAGCGTCAAACTTAAATTTCATATTCAGTCTATCAAAACAGTCAGGAATAGAAAAGCAAACAATTACTTTTGGACGGAATATATCAGTGACTACTTCTCTTGTAATTCCAAACACTTGTCAATAGCGGGCTGGATATCAGGAATACGTTCTAATTGCCGAATTTTGCTACTGCCGAAATAGAACGCATTTATGAAAACAAAATTGCCGTCTTCCATCGGTTTGGTATAATTGGCAAACTTCATGGCATTATAAGGGCGATACCACACCTTCCAGGGATCTTTATATCTTGCTCCTTCCTCATAAAAAGACGGATTTCCCTCCCAAAATCGTTTTCGTTCTATGCCCACATAGCCATAGTCTTCATTGGCATTATAACCTAAAAACAAGATATCTGGTTGCTTATCTAATACAGGATTAGACTAGAAGACGCTGCAATGGCGTCCTCCTTCTCCGAGATAGGGAGCAGTTGTTTTTAAGAAAGCACAAACTTCGTCTACCCACCGTTGGTAGCAGATTTTAGGTTTTACTCCTATTTCAAACACTCGTCTTTGTACTTCTGTCTATTTGGTTTCCATATAATTAAGAATTAGGTGTAATTTCCAATAATATAACTTGTTTCAAAACCGATTCTATGATATTAAAGTTCAATACCATATCATCAGGAAATGTTTCTATAAAATTATGGTTCTTGACCAATCATAGCCTTTTCTATTTGTCGGAAAGCATTGATACCTAATAGGATAATGCGTCTTGGCTGCAAAATTTTAATTAACTCTAATGTACTTTTAAGCCTTCTTGCATCAATTCTCTTTTGAGATCCTTATTGCCTTGTTTTGATTCAAAGGGAGATAGATTGGTCCATACAATGTTCTCGCCATTATCGATACTCTCTGGATAATAAAAGTTATCATAACCCAAAAAGAAACGTACACCCTGATTGAACCTCCAACAGATTTTCTCTTCTGCATTAAATCTTTCCTCCCAAGAGGGATTACCTTTAAGATATTGTTCAATGCTCATTTTTCGTCCACCTATCCCAGCATTTCCTTTCGGATTGATTCCAATAATCATCAGGTCTACCGGCTGGCTAATTATATCTAATGGCGATTGTGTATAATACGGAGTTTTATGCTTTTCCGATAACTCATTAAACTTGGGTATATACTTATTAGCCCATCTGACAATTTGCTCTTGAATTGTGTCCATATTCTATATGTTTATTGATTATACTTTTCGTACATGAGTTTTACCGTATTGCCTATTTGTTCTCTCAACCATTGGGGAGAAAGTACTTCCACAAATGCACCCATCGAGAGAATTTCCTGCTGAAAATCTAGAGTCGGACAGATGTGATATTCAAACGTGCAATATCCATTTGATGAATCTTTTTCTGTTTGGGTGTGATGCAAGGGCAAGGAACGGAGGTAATGTGCATGCCAATCGGTCACTCTCAACACAACAGTTTCCTCGGGAGTTTCATCTCCTGTAATAATCCCATAAGCAGTGGTAAAATGTTCTTTTGCTGAAAAATAAGAGGGTATTTTGAACTTCATACTTTCCTCTTTTTCTATCTCCGATATCCGGTCAAGTGCATAAATCAAAAGTCTGTCTGCTTGCACATTTCTTCCTAACAAATACCACCGTTGCTTAAACTGCTTGATGCAATATGGTTCCAATAGAATGACTTTCCTCGTATCCTGCCAAAACGCCTTATACTTTAATCGCAATGTTTTACCTTCTTTCATTGCTGAAATTATCGTTGGTAAGAAATCTTTTGATGGAGCATATTCTAATAGTATTCGTTCATGAAGAGATATACTATTCATCATCAGATTCCCAAGAGAGAAGGTCTCTATCAACCAGCTGTAAAAAGGATTATTGTCGATTCCATATGAAGTACTGATGTAGTATCTGTATTCTCCTCGTCCTTCATTCTCTATGTTAATTGCGAATAAATCTTCAATGGCAATACGCCACTTATGAAATGTACGTATGGAAAGCTCTATTCCTTCGCTGATTTCATTATTGAGCCATAATTCATTCAGTTCTTTAAATGTTAGCTTTTTATTCCTGCGAAGAGCATCCAGTAGCCAAATATATTTCCTAAGCTGGTTGATAGCCATATATTGTCTCCTTCTATATTTTGCAAATATACAAAACTATGTATCTTCGATGCGTAAGTTTTTTTATTTTCTCAGTAATAACGTGTGTACTCGAAGCGAATCAGATGATATAATCTCTCCATTTTATGACTACATATACGCTCTCTATAGAAATACTTTTGGCAGAAAGAATCTTTTTCACGACTATGCAGTTCCTCGTTATTTTTTTGAAGAGCAGACTTAATCAACAAGTTTTTCTATATTTCTTAGATTCATATGCTCTATTTGTTCTTCTCATCACCAAGAACATATTTCAAGAGAGTGATGCACAAGCAAAGCCTTTTCTAGCCAATGTCATTACCATTGCTGTCTGCTACTCCTGATTGGAGAATCTTACACACTTTTTCAGACATTACCCATTCTCTTTGTCTTAATTTTTCACTACAAATATAAGAACTTCTTTGGAACTTTAGAATAGTATCGCTTTATTTGACAAAAATGTGTTTAATTTAAGGAGCAGAAAAAACTTTTGAAAAAAGAAGGTAGACTCCTTACTGAACTTCTTCCTCTATTCTGTGGAAACGAAAGGAAAATGTTGAGATTTTCTATAAAAATTATGATCAAAAAAATGAGAAGTAAGCTTTTTTCCGCTTATTCTGTTTGGAAATATAATAAAGATGTCGAGCTAGATCCTTATGCTATCTGATAATTTCTTTATTGTATTTTTATTTTCTTAGGAGGAAAATAAAATTTGTAGTATAGAAAATAAAATTTCTCCTTGAGAAATTAAAAAGCACCTTTTGAAGAGGTGCTTTTATTTTGCGTTATTTCCACGCACAGATAATAATTTTATTTTTACGCGATTCTCATGGCTCTTAAAAAGAGAAAATTATAGACAAAAGTAGAGGTTTCTGCAAATATTAATCCATACGCGTGAACTATATTTATCTAATAACTTTTTACCACTTTCGATTTTTCCACAAATTGTTCAAATGTTCCCTCTGTTTTTCTTCTTGAGAGTTATCAGCAGGATGCCAAAATTGTTCAGATTTAATCGTATCTGGCAGATACTGTTGCTCTGCGAAATGATGTGGATAATCGTGCGGATATATATAGCCGTCATGATAGCCCAATTCAGCCATGAGCTGTGTAGGGGCATTACGAATAGGGAGAGGTACTGAACAATTTCCTGTTTCGTGAACTTTTGCAATGGCAGCATCTATAGCCAAATAAGCAGAGTTCGATTTTGGTGAATTGGCCAAATAGATGGTCGCTTCAGCCAAGGGGATACGTCCTTCAGGCCACCCTATTTTTGCCACAGCATCAAAAGCTGCATTAGCAATTAACAAAGCATTGGGATTGGCCAAGCCAATATCCTCAGCTGCACTAATGACAAGGCGTCGAGCAATAAATTTGGGATCTTCACCACCAGCTATCATGCGTGCCAGCCAATAGGTAGCTGCATCAGGATCACTTCCTCTGATGCTTTTTATAAAGGCAGATATTATGTCATAGTGCATCTCGCCAGCTTTGTCATAAGCCAGTGGGTTTTGTTGCAGGCGTTCTTCAATAACTTTATTATTGATGACAACTTTTTCATGGGGTTGTGCAGAACTTGTTACAAGATCTAGGATATTGAGAAGTTTTCGTGCATCTCCCCCACTATACCTTAGCAGAGCCTCTGTCTCCTGCAAATGAACGTCTAAATCTTGCAGATAGCTATCTGTTTGTAACGCTTGATGGATCAGCTGTAGGAGTTCTTCTTGTGAGAGAGTGTGAAGAACATATACTTGGCAGCGAGAGAGCAAAGGGCGAATCACTTCAAACGACGGGTTTTCTGTTGTAGCTCCAATCAGTGTGATGTCTCCTTGTTCCACAGCTGCCAACAAGCTATCTTGTTGTGATTTAGAAAATCTATGGATTTCGTCGATAAATAGTATAGGACTTTGTCCACCAAAAAAGCGATTTTTTTTGGCACTTTCAATAACCTCTCTCACATCCTTAACGCCAGAACTAACAGCTGAAAGAGTATAGAAAGCTACGTCTATCTTATTGGCAATAATCTTTGCTAAGGTGGTTTTTCCAACTCCTGGAGGTCCCCAAAGGATAAAAGAAGCAATATGTCCAGCTTCAATCATTTGACGAAGTATGGCTCCCTGTCCTACAAGATGTTTCTGTCCGATATAATCGTCCAACGTTGTTGGGCGCAGACGTTCTGCTAATGGTTTCATTGCTCTATTTCAGATAATTCCAGCCATCTCATTTCTTTTTCTTCCAATTCCGTCTCAAGCTGTGGGAGGCGTTTGGATTTCTCTGTGAGTTCTTCAACACTCAATCTGCCACTACAAAGTGCGGCCTCTATATTATTTTTCTCTTGTTCAAGACATTTCAAGTCATGCTCAAGTTTTTCTAATTCTTTTTTTTCCTTGAATGTGAGTCTGCGACGATGAACACTTACATATTTCTTATTTGTTGTGATCTGTTCAGCTACTTGCTCTGGGGCATTCTCTGGCAATGCGGCCCATTGTCTATATTGAGAATAATTACCAGGAAAGTCGTCAATGATACCTTCTCCTTTGAAAACAAGCAAATGGTCCACTACCTTGTCCATAAAATATCGGTCGTGGCTTACAACAATAACGCACCCTTTAAAATTTTCAAGATATTCTTCTAAAATTTGCAATGTGGCAATGTCGAGATCATTAGTCGGTTCATCCAAAATAAGAAAGTTTGGATTCTGCATGAGAACAGTGCAGAGATAGAGTCTCCTGCGTTCGCCACCACTTAATTTGTAGACATAATCTTGCTGACGCTGTGGAGGAAATAAGAAGTGCGTAAGGAACTGCAAGGCTGAAAGTTTACGTCCCCCGCCCAAATCAATATATTCCGCATATTGACGAACGGCATCAATGACCTTCATCTTGGAATCAAACTCCATCCCTTCTTGGCTAAAATATCCAAAACGAACTGTCTCTCCAATGCTAAAGCGTCCACTATCGGGTTTAACTTTACCTAAGAGCATTTTGATGAAGGTTGATTTACCTGTCCCATTATTTCCTACAATACCCATTTTCTCATACCTAGAGAAATTATAGTAGAAATTGTTTAGAATAACTTTAGGAGTAGGTTTCTCTGGTGTTCCTTCAAAAGTTTTTGAAACATATTCTGCTTCAAAAATTTTAGAACCTATATATCCGCTCTTTACTTCTAAGCGTGTGGCCTTTTCTTCTTGTCGGCGTTTTGCTTGTTGTTCTAATTCATAAAACGCTTCTTTACGATATCTAGCCTTTCCTCCTCGCGCTTGAGGCATTCGCCGCATCCAATCTAATTCTTTTCGGTAGAGATTCTGTGCTTTAGCAATATTTGCATTCGTATTCAATACTCGAGCATCTCTTTTCTCAAGATAATACTGATAATTGCCATGATAAGTGTACATAGTTTCATCATCCAGTTCTAAAATGATAGAGCAAATACGATCCAGGAAATATCGGTCGTGAGTTACCATGAGTAGTGCTTTGGTATTACGTCGCAGATAATTCTCTAACCACTCAATCATATCTAGATCCAAATGGTTAGTTGGTTCATCTAAAATGAGCAAATCAGGATCTTCTAGAAGAACAGCTGCCAGTGCAACACGCTTTATCTGTCCACCGCTAAGTAAACCTATGGGCTTGTCGATTTCTTCAAGTTTTAATTGAGTGAGAAGTTGCTTTGCACGCAGTTCTGGATTCTCCAATGTCAGAGGAGCTTGAGAAAGACATGATTGCAAAACAGACAGATTTGGGTCAAAATGAGGCGTTTGTTCAAGATAGCCCACTTTTATATCGTTACGATAAACAAGTGTGCCATCATCATAGTCTTCTTTTCCACTTAATATATTGAGGAGTGTTGACTTTCCTGTTCCATTCTTGGCTATAAGTCCAACATGCTGTCCCTCACCTATAGAGAAACACACATCATGGAAGAGTATGCGATCGCCAACAGACTTCTGCAAATTTTGGACATCAAGATATGTTATCATTTACGTATCTATTTGAAAAAGAAACACAGGAAAAGGATACTTAAATCTGACGACAATCGTATTTCCTTTTCCCGTGTCTATATTAGCACAGTGCAAGATCTTAAAATAAAGTGTGATAAGATTGTTGACTCTGCGATTATATTCTTTTATCCGTTCATTGACATTAAGAATTCCTCATTGTTGCGTGTATTCTTCATGCGCTTTTGCAATTCGTTCATTGCCTCAACAGGATTCATATCTGCAATATACTTGCGAAGAATCCACATACGATTCTGTGTTAAATCGTCGAGCAACAAATCGTCACGGCGCGTACTTGAAGCTACTAAATTAACAGCAGGATAAACACGCTTGTTGGACAAGTTGCGATCGAGCTGAAGTTCCATATTACCAGTTCCTTTGAACTCTTCAAAGATAACTTCATCCATTTTCGAACCTGTATCAATCAAAGCTGTGGCAATAATTGTTAGCGAACCTCCCCCTTCAATGTTACGTGCAGCACCAAAGAACCGCTTGGGATGCTGAAGAGAATTGGCTTCAACACCACCTGTTAAGACTTTACCACTTGAAGGAGATACTGTATTATAAGCACGTGCTAAACGCGTAATTGAATCCAAGAAAATAACAACATCATGTCCACATTCAACCATGCGTTTTGCCTTGTCTAGAACAATATTAGCAATCTTAACGTGGTGAGATGCCGGCTCATCAAAAGTTGACGCAATAACTTCAGCATTAACTGTGCGTGCCATATCCGTGACTTCTTCTGGTCGTTCATCGATGAGCAGCATCATCATATATGTGTCAGGATGATTTTTAGCTATAGCGTTGGCTATGTCCTTCATCAGCCAAGTTTTACCCGTCTTAGGCTGTGCGACAATAAGTGCACGTTGTCCTTTACCTATTGGGCTGAATAAATCAACAACACGACAAGACATCGGGTCATTAGTTCCTGTGCAAAGCTTGAACTTCTCTTCTGGAAAAAGTGGTGTAAGGTGTTCAAAGGATATGCGGTCCCTTACAATGTCTGGATCTAATCCGTTGATTTTCTCAATACGTGCCAGTGCAAAAAATTTCTCTCCATCACGAGGAATGCGTACAGTTCCCTCTACAACATCACCGTTTTTCAATGAATTTTGGCGTATTTGTTGAACTGTTACATAAATATCATCAGGTGACGTAAGGTAATTGTAATCGGAAGAACGAAGAAAGCCAAAGCCATCAGGCATGATTTCCAAAACACCTCTTCCTTCAAGATATTCATCCTCAACACGCAAATCTTGTTGTTGTGTTGCAGCAGAAGTTTCTGGGCGGGCAGAAGACAGAACAATAGGCTTTGCACTCTTCGATACGAGAGGATCATCTTTAAAGCGACGGAACTTAGTTGCTTGAATAGGTGCAACTTCAAAAGGATCATCGTATGTAGGATCATTATACAAAACAGGAACATCCTTTATAATAACAAAGGTTGCATCCTTATCTATATCTTTGGGCAATGCAGGAATGTCCATCGCTGGAGATTCTATATTTTGATCTATCTCGTTAAGAAGACTCTTTTCTTGATTCTGATGTTGAGAGTTAGGTTGTGGTTTAGCATTCTTTGATAGCTGCTCCTTAATCTTTGCAACATCAAGTTGGTCTGCTTTTATTCTTTCATCTTCTTCTGTCATGATAGATGAATTATTCATCTGTGCTGAAATAAAATCAGGAAGTTCTATTTCTGGAGTTGTTTGTGTTTTTGTAGATTTTTCTTCAACTCCATCACTAATTTGGGAAGATTCATCTAAAATATCTTCTTTTTGGGAAGAGGATCCTGTTACTGTAGTTTCACTCGGAGACTGCGCAACGGCTTCTGCTTCCAAGCTTACTTTTGAGGGGCGTCCTCTCTTACGTTTTGGAGTCGTTGGAGTTGCTTCATCAAAAAGAGATGGCTGCTCTGCCTTTGGAGGTGTCTTTTCTTCCAATTTTGTAGCTTTACCACTTTTGTTGGCAGTATAAACAGCTTCTCCATCATGTTTCACAATACGCTGGCGACGACGAGGAGAATCTGAACGCTGTTCTGATTGCTGAATAGCTTGAGCGTCTATAATACCATAGATGATTTCTTGACGATTGCTGCTATTTTTGTTTTCAGAGTTCAGTTCTTCTGCAATAGCTCGCAATTGAGAATCATCCATAGCTGCGAGCTGTTCCATTGAATAAGAAGGCATAAAATATTGTATTTTTTACTTCTGCGGACATTAAGTACAATCTCTCACACGGAAAGATTTTGTTTAAGCAGAATTTTATTAGTATAAACGTTGGATAGTTGTTGGGGATTACCCAATCAAAAGGATAGAATGCTAGAAACATTTTCCAGCCAAAACTATTTAGTGTTGCAAAAGTAGAAAAAGTTTTTGAATCAACCTTATTTGAAGAAAAAAAAGATAATAACTCTTCTGCTTTTATTCAGATTACATGATAAAAGAAAAGTCTCTCTTAGAACGTTCTAAGAGAGACTTAATATTTAAATTTTATATGATATTTCCTTACTTTTTATTGAGAGCAAGATCAACATTAACAGCACAAGCAACTGTACAACCTACCATAGGGTTATTACCAATGCCAAGGAAGCCCATCATTTCAACGTGAGCTGGTACAGATGAAGAACCTGCAAACTGAGCATCGCTATGCATACGGCCCATGGTGTCAGTCATACCATAGGAAGCAGGACCTGCTGCCATATTATCAGGGTGTAAAGTACGTCCCGTACCACCGCCAGAAGCTACAGAGAAATAAGGCTTATTAGCAAGAATACGTTCCTTCTTATATGTACCAGCTACTGGATGTTGGAATCGAGTAGGATTAGTAGAGTTACCTGTAATAGATACATCTACCCCCTCTTTCCACATTATAGCAACACCTTCACGCACATCGTCTGCACCATAGCAGTTTACAGCTGCACGAGGACCATCACTATAGGCTATACGACGAACTTCTTTCAATTCACCTGTGTAATAGTCAAATTGAGTTTGCACATAAGTAAAACCATTTATGCGACTAATAATTTGTGCAGCATCTTTACCAAGACCATTCAGGATACAACGAAGAGGTTTATCAGCAGGTCTAGACTTATTTGCCATTTGAGCAATTTTTATTGCGCCTTCAGCCGCTGCAAAACTTTCGTGACCTGCTAAGAATGCAAAACATTGAGTTTCTGGACTCAAAAGACGTGCACCTAATTTTCCATGGCCAATACCAACCTTACGATCATCAGCAACAGAACCTGGGATACAGAACGCTTGTAGACCTTCACCAATATATTCAGCAGCTTCTACAGCATCCTTTGCTTTTTCTTTCAAAGCAATAGCTGTACCTACAACATAAGCCCATTTCGCGTTCTCAAAGCAAATCATCTGCGTTTCTTCGCAGGTTTTATAAGGATCTAAGCCTGCTACATCACAAATTTGGTTAGCTTCTTCGATATCTTTAATGCCGTGTTTATTGAGTGCAGCAATAATCTGCTTGATACGGCGGTCCTGACTTTCAAATTTTACTTCTCTAATCATTTGTTTGGTCCTCCTAATTAGTCTTTACGTGGATCAATTGATTTAACTGCGCCCTGCTCTTCTGTAGTGCGACCATAACATCCAGTCACACTTTTGAGAGCTTCGTTGGCATCAACACCCTTCTTGATTGCATCCATAAATTTACCCATATGAACAAATTCATAGCCACAAACTTGGTCGTCTTTATCAAGGAACATCTTAGTGATGTAACCTTCTGTGAGTTGGAGGTAACGAGTGCCTTTCACTTTGGTGCCATAAAGAGTACCGGTCTGACTGATGAGCCCTTTACCAAGATCTTCTAGACCTGCTCCAATTACAAGACCGCCTTCTGAGAACGCACTTTGAGTACGGCCATAGACAATTTGCAGAAAGAGTTCGCGCATAGCTGTATTGATAGCATCGCAAACAAGGTCTGTATTAAGGGCCTCAAGAACAGTCTTACCAGGAAGAATTTCACTTGCCATTGCAGCAGAATGCGTCATACCTGAGCAACCGATTGTTTCTATCAAGCACTCCTCAATTACGCCATCTTTCACGTTAAGAGACAATTTGCAAGCACCCTGCTGAGGAGCACACCATCCTACACCATGGGTCATACCGCTGATGTCTTTAATCTCTTTGGCTTGCACCCATTTCCCTTCTTCAGGAATGGGAGCTGGGCCATGGTTCGGGCCTTTAGCCACGATACACATGTTCTTTACTTCTGATGAGTATTCCATTAATAGTAAATATAAAAGTGTTACTTTCCAAAATTGTTATGGCACAAAATTAAGTCTTGCATTCGGAAAAGACAAGTTTATTTTAATTTTTATATTATATCTTTGCGCTATAATCTATAATTG
>NZ_CAUTBW010000057.1:0-14132 GCF_963536905.1 uncultured Alloprevotella sp.
AACTCGACGGCGCGCCAGAACTGTGCCATCTCGTTGCCCGTGCCCGAGAGCGTGTTTTGATTGATAAGGCCCGCGAGGCATATATTCTCCATCTCTTCGTAAGTGAAGGGGAGCGGCAAACGCCCGTCGAGCACGCGCACCATGGCCAATAGGCGTCCCCAGGTTTCTTTGATGCGGGTTTCCACTCGCGTGCCCGAGATGCGGGCGTTGATGTCGCGCAGCGTCTTGTCGTAGGCCTCTTTGTAGGATGTCTCCACAATGCGGCGGTGTTTGAGGACCTCGAGGGTCATTCCCGTCAAGCCCATCTTCTGTATCTCCTGGAGTTCGGCAAAGCGGCGCATCTCTTCGGGCGAGAACACGCCTTTTTGAAAGGAAAGGAAGATGCAACGTTGGAAGAGGGCGATGTCGGCCGTGGGCATTTCCTGCCCGGAGATAATCACGCCAGAGCGGACGGGCGTCTCGGTCTTCTCCGTGAAGTTCGCGCCGCTCATCTTCGAGCGTCCCGTCCCGTCGTAGAGATTCTTGAGTAAGGCAATTTTGTTAGGATGTAGCGAATTTTTATATTCGTCCAAATGGACCAACGCGTTGCACGAGTAACCAATTTCTTCCGACAGAGCGGCCACGGTGGAGATGTTAAGGTCGAGCATCTTATTCTCCATGATGAAAAACGTGGTCAACGCTTGTCCGAAATAGGTCTTGCCCGAGCCTTTCTGGCCGAAGAGGTCGAGGATGGGAAACTTATCTGTGAGGCGTTTCACCACGTCGCGGAAACACGACGTAAGCCAATAAGCCAGCCCCACTTTGCCGTTGTCGCCATACACCTCCACAAACTTTTGCAAATACTCCTTCATCGGCATCGTCTGCGTCTGAGTGTGCACAAAGCGGCGCTCCCTTTCGTAAGCCGAACCGTTCTGCAATTTCTTCGACGCCGCGGGAATATACCAGGTGCCAGCAGCCTGTCCCAAATCCACGAAACCCTCTTTGTCGGCCTCGTAGAATTCGCCATCCGTCCAAAGGCCGTTGCCAAAGGCATAGAAACCATTATCGCTCCAGCCCATTTGCCGCACGCGGCGAGCAGAGCGCGTGTTGTCGTAAAGATAAGATTTCAGGCGAATCAGTTCTGGGTCCTTCGCCTTCCAAACGAAGTTGCCACAGCTCTCCAGCTTCTGCCGAAACTTCTGCAACGACACCATTTCCTCAATCGTCATCTCCACAACCTGTTCCTGCCCAAACATATTCTTCACCTTATAGATGCGGCGCGGACTGTCGTCGTCCATCACATGAAAAAGCGGCTGCATCGTGAAATTGCTCCACTGATAGTCCCCCTTCTCCGTACGGCTGTAATACCCCTCGCGGTTCGTGTAAATATCGTATTGCGCCAAATCGCGCGTCCCGTCCTCCTGCTTGCGCTGAAGGTTGCGCAGGTTGCGCTTCCCCTCCACCGCCATCTGCCAAATCTTAACGCTGGCCTTATGAATCTTGTTGAGTTCCGGCAAAAGCATCTTCACCGTCAAATCGTCCTTGATGAAACTCACCACCTCGGCCACTTCCTGCACCGCCTCCTTCTGCTTCTGCAAATTGTCAGCAGCATCAAAACGCTTCTCAGCCATCCAGAGCACAAAGTCCCGCTCCTCAAGCTCCGCCATACGCTGGCGCGAAGTGAAGAAATCGCCCGGGTCCTGCTTCGTCCCATCAGCCCCAAACGGCAACTCACGCACGCTCACCGTCATCCCCTGCCGAATAGCTTCCAAACCATTCTTCATCACATAAGTAATCCCCGCGCCCCAGTCCTCGCCACGCTTCGGCACATCCTGGTCAGGAATAAAACAAATGTTCTTCGTCACCTTCTGCAACAAGCGCAGCTGCTCTCGCGTCCACACACCGCCCAGCGGTGCAACAGCATTAAAGATCCCCACACTCTGCATCTTCAGCGCATCCGCCGCACCTTCCACAGCATACACCACCTGCTCCTTCCACGCCGTCTTCCACGCCACATCCAAACCATACAACTCCTCCCGCTTCCTATACACCAACGACTCCGGAGAATTCACATACTTCGCCGTATCCTTATCATCCCCCAGCGTCCTGCAAGTGAAGCCAGTCACATTCCCCAACCTGTCACGAATCGGCAGCACCAAGCGATTCCGGAAAGCATCATAATAATTCCCCGTCTTCTCGCTCACACGAATCAAACCCAGCTCCTGCAAAAAGCCAAAGTTCTCTCCACGCCGCCGCGCCCAGCTCACCAGCGTATCCCAAGCATCAGGAGCCACACCCACAAGCGCATCTCTCACAGCCTCCGCACCCCAGCGAGCCACCGCCAAGCTCCGCGCACCAGGCTCACCCTCCAGCAGCGAAACATAAAAGTCCGCCACCCTCCGGTTCAACGCCCACAGCGCCTCCCGCTTCCTGCGCTCCTGCTGCGCCTCAGGCTCCTCCATCTCCTCCTCAAGCATCACACCAGCCCTCTGAGCCAGCCGCCTGCAAGCCTCCGGAAAACTCAAGCCCTCCTGCTTCATCACAAACGAAATCGCATTGCCGCCCTCCTGGCACGCACCAAAGCAATGCCACGACTGCCGAACCTCCGAAACATGAAAGCTCGGCGTCCGCTCATTATGAAAAGGACAGCAACAAACCCAGTCACGGCCAGCCCTCTTCAGCTCCAGCCCATAACTCTCAACCAGACCAACAATGTCAGTCCTCTCTAAAATCGTCTCAATCGTACTTTGTGGAATCATACCTTCCTCCTTTTATTTTTATTGTTATAAACTTCTTTCAGTAACATCTCAAAGCAACACCGGTACTGCGGCTCATAAACAGCCCACACCAGCACACGCCCGCTTTTCTGTCTTTCCAATCGCAAATCGATAGGCAGCTCATCACGCTCCCACACCTCAATCAATCGGTCAATCAACAACCTGTTCAAGCGAAACACCGAAGTCATAGTAGTCAACATCATTTTTCTATTTTAGTTTTCGGTTAATTTTTCAACAACAGCAAACATACATCCACAACTCCCACCCTCAAAAGACCTTTTCCACCCTCTCATTCATGCAAAAAACATCGTCCCCCCGCCTTTAGTTACTAAAAATAAAACCCCAAACGCCCTCATCCTCACATACATACAATAAAACTCCTTCTAATGTCTGAAAAGTCTTCTTTCCTCTCTTTTCAAATACTAAAAGCTCCCCCTCCTCCGTTTAGGAGAAAAACGAGAGAGATGTGTTTTCCTTTCACAGAATAGAAAAGTATTAACCTAAAATAAATCGCCCAAAAAGTCGCACGTCGCCTCTTTCCGACAAAACGCGGCAGAAGCTTTGAAGAAAAGTGGACGCCGCGTTTTTTGTTTTACTTTTTGAGTTCTTTCTTTTAGCTGGAAGAGTTTCTTTGATAAGGCGAATTGCTTCTAATATGTTAGCTTTGCACTCCTTTATGGTATCGCCCGCTCCAAAGATACCATCACAATTGCTGGAGTAAGCTCCGAAACTATCCCTGCGCGCACATATTGTGATAATTAACGTTTTCATTTATTTTTAGACGATAATGCGTTGCAAGATTTCTGCTTTTTAACAAAAGCAGAAATCTATGTCCGTTATATCTTTATCCTCTTGCGGTCTCCTCCTCACCAGAAAAAACAACATATATAGGGAGGGAGAGACTCTTCCTATATTCCACATTCCTCCATTCCCTCTCTGCTACAATAAGCGCGTTGGCTGACGCAATAAGGCTATCGGCTCACATCCTTATTGAATCTCCATACGCAATAAGGATATTTATGCTCACCACACTTCTTCTCCAGAAAATGTTTGGGACAAGCTCAAGGAGAAGTCATAATGAAGTTACGGCTCTTATTCAGAAGGTGTATGCTTTTGTTTTCTGTATAAGTTGATTTTGTCGAGTGGTAGCTGTTTCGAAATATTGTTTTGGGTGGACTGTTTTGGGGCGAGTTTACTTTCAGTTGGGAAGAATAGAGAGCTGTAAATTTGTAAAAGTCAGCTATTTTTCGGATATTTGCGGACGAAGTGTTATATTATTAAAGCTCTCGGAGCAGTTTTATGATGAAACGTATTCTCAAGATTCTCTTTCTGTTTATAAGCATAGCGGCAAGTTGTCAAGCGGCATTGCCTGATTCTATTGTGAATCGCTGTGCAATGTTAGCAGCACGTGGAGAAGTGAGGCAGTTGCGCCCTCTCTATCGTCAACATAAGGCAGAACTCCCTACCTATGTGCGCCTTTTCTGCGATTTAGCTATTGCTCGCGCTGAAGGTAATAACAACCGCACGAATCAGTGTGTGGATTCACTTGTTAATAATTTTCCAAAACAAGTAGGATCGGTAGGGCGCTTATCCTTGACCGAACTGAAAGCAGAGAATCTTCTCAACGATGGACTTTATGAAGAGTTACAGGCGTATGCCGATCAGCAAATTCGCTATCTTAAACGTCATAATTTTAGAGCCGCACGCATCGATGTGTTTCGCGACTATGCGCAAAAGGCCGTTCGCTATGGAAGTAGCGGATCGAGTGGACGCATCTTAGGATTGGCCGAGCGCAGAAGCGATTTTGAGTTGCTAAAAACTTATCGCTCCGAACCATCGCTCACGGCCTTTGCTCGACTCACCGCGCGAGCAGAACTGGCGCGTGCATTCAATCGTCCCGATGTGGCGTGTGCGTCGGCCGATAGTTTGCTGCGTTTTTATGCTGATTCGCTGAATGCTGAAGTGCAAACCACTTATGCTACAACTTGCATAGAAAATTATATCTCTCAAGGGCTTTGGGAGAAACTTGCTGATTTCTGCGAATTTGCCACAACGCTACCCCAGTTGCGCGCTATTCCTTTGGAGACTTTCGCGAGTATCGCTCGCGAATTACGCAATGAACAACCTTTTGTTCTTGAGCAACCCTCAACGCCAACATCCGTCCCCACTACGCGCGACTGGCCTTTGCTTCTGCCTGCATCTATCAACGGAGGAAGTAATGTGTATTTTCACCTCAACACTGGACAGCATCGGACCATTATCACCGAAGCCGATGCTCGACAATTTGGAGCGCGCGTGCTCAATGTGACATTAAGCGTGAACACCATGTTTGGGAAAGTGGATGTTCGGCCAGCTTTCCTGCGCGAACTTCGTGTGGGGACTGTTTGCTTCCGGAATCTTTTGGTCTATGTATTTCCAGCAGCGGCAATGACTGCAGATATAAAGCCCGAAATCTGTCGCATTCTGGGCAATCGTGAGTTGATGCGCTTGGGCGAGATATGTATCTATCCAGAAAAGATTGTGTTTGCTCCTTCTCGGATGGATTTTCGTAAGAGCCAACCCAATTTGCGTCTTAATGATAATTACAGACTCCAGCTTCAGGCTGAATACGAGGGTGCAACTTGCGGTTTGAGTTTGGAAAGCGGTTCGCCGGGAAATGTGTTGTCAGCAGTGGTATTTCCTCCTGAAGAAACCGATACGCTCGATTTTCACCTTACGCTCAATGGTGAGTGCGCCCTTGTGCCAGCAGTAGAACTCAGTGAGGTAAAAGATGGTAACTCTTGCGGCATTTTAGGTTTGCCTTTCCTGCGTGCTTTTTCCCTTGTACGCTTCGACTTCGGCGGGATGAAACTCACGATTGAAGGAAAGCAACAGTACAACCAAAGATACTTGGCCGACTATACCGCAGATGGAGATCTTTTCGGATTGGAACGTAATGCCCCCGCCTTGAAGGTTGTAGCTGATGATTCTGTGACGTCTGATTTTCTCCGATTTTTGGTGGATAAAGGAAAGAATGTTCCCATTTCTGTCATTTCGTTAGCACGTCGTCTTGAGCCAGCATTGTTCGGAAGTAGGACAGAAGAAGAACTGCTCATGGTAGAAACCGAAAAAGTGCGCGCTTTAGGGGTTATAGGGCATTATGCGGAAGCCTCCGCAGATTGCCGTAAGTTGCTCGATAATAACGCCTTTTCGGGTTCTGCCCGATTGAAGATACAGCGCTATGAGCAGTTGCTCCGCGCTGCTATTCCATTTGGTGTTCCACAATATCTCTCCACGGTCGATTCCCTTACAGTGCCTTTCAATCAAACGGATAAAACAGTGAGTGTACAAGTAGGGGCGAAGCCTTATGCTGCCTGCATTGATATCACACAGCCAATAACAACCATATCGATGAAAGCCGTTCAGAAATTAGGCGCTCATATCTTTTTCCACGATGCTCATGACACCTACGCTATATTGCCTGAATTAAGCATCGGTACGGCGCGCTTCCGTAATATATTCTGTAAGGTAGTTGAAGGTAAAGATATTAAAATTGTGTTAGGTTTCAATCTCTTCCGTTTGGTTCCGCAACTCACATTAACGCAAAACCAACTTATCTTGAGCAAACGGCAAACGAGAAATGGTATTCCTTTGCGTTTCGATAAATACCTCTGTGCACAAGGTGAAACCAATGCAGGCTATGTGACATTGCGATTAAAAATGAATGGGCAGAACTCGCTTCTGTATCTGAAAGATACTCCTGTGAGTGTGGCAGGAGCGAAGATTCAAGCCTCCGATGCAGTGCCTGGCGACTACAACGAACAAGAAAATCCCTATCAAGGCGAAATCTCTATCGACTATCTCATCAACCGACAAGGACGCGTTACATTCGACTGGGAAAAGATGAAAATGGAGTAGGGGAGATGCGACAATGGATTATAGAACCCATAAGTTGTCCTCTCATAGAAAAAAGAAAAAGAGTATCTTTGCAGAAGAAATAAAAATAGCAATAATGAGAACATTGAATATCTTGTGGTTTGTCACTTTGTGTTTCCTTTTTAGCACTCCAGTTGCTGCACAGCATCAATCAAAAAAGCAGGCGGTACCTAAAACTTTCCGCTTCCGCGTGACGCTTACGGATAAGAAAAATAATACATATTCGCTCAAGCGCCCCCAGGAATTTCTCTCAGCAAAAGCTCTTGAGCGTCGGCGGCGTTATAAGATAAAGGTGGACCACTATGATCTTCCTGTTTCGCCCAACTATCTCCAAGTGTTGCGCCAAGAAGGACTGAAAATCCACAATGTGTCAAAATGGAACAACACAGTGGTGGTAGAAACTACTGATACGCTGAAAATGGCCGCCATTCGGATGCTTCCTTTTGTCAAAGCAACGCGTCTTGTCTGGATTGGTCCAGACTCAATCGATGTTTCCTCCAATGAAGAACGTTATGAACTTATAAAAAATATCGAGACAGATACGCTCGACAATTTTTATGGTTACGCACAAGAACAAGTGGAGATGCTCAACACGCAGAAGCTTCATCAAGCAGGATTTCGTGGAGAAGGTATGACGATAGCTTTACTTGATGGCGGTTTTCTCAATACCGATATTATACCAGGTCTTCGTAGTGCAAAGATTCTTGGTACACGCAACTTTGCTGAGCCAGGCAAGTCTGTTTACGACTGGCAATCTCATGGAACTATGGTTCTTTCATGTATTGCTACTAATCAGCCCCATTTCCTTGTTGGTACTGCTCCTGAAGCCAGTTTTTATTTGCTTCAGAGTGAAGACTCTAAGACGGAACAACAGGTAGAAGAGGACAATTATGCGGCAGCTCTTGAATATGCTGATAGTTTGGGTGTTGATGTGGTGACAGCTTCTTTGGGTTACTATAATTTCGACTATCCCGAGATGAATCATACTTATGCCGATCTGAATGGTCGCACAGCTGTTAATAGTATTGCAGCATCATTGGCAGCTTCTCGTGGTTTGCTCGTTCTCAATTCTGCGGGAAATGAAGGTAACGGCCGATGGAAGAAAATCAACTTCCCCTCTGATGCTACTGACATCTTGACGGTTGGCGCAGTAGCTGCAGATAGTATCAATACAAATTTCTCTTCTTTGGGTTATACTGCTGATGGGCGCGTGAAACCTGATGCGATGGCGATGGGGCGTGATTGTGCACTTTTCTATCCCAGCGGAAATGTAGATACGGCAAACGGAACAAGTTTCTCTTGTCCTATTCTTGCTGGTGCTGTCACTTGTCTCTGGCAAGCTCATCGCGATAAAAAACCGCTTGAGATAATGAAAGCCGTTCGTGAAGCAGGCAACTATTACAAACACCCTAACGAGGTTTTCGGTTACGGTATTCCCGATATGTGGAAAGCTAATCAAGTTCTTAAATAATTTATTTTGTTTAATGTGCTATTATGCATTAGCACATTAGCACATTAGCACATTAGCACATTAGCACATTAGCAATATGACTTCCATTTCCCTTTCCGAACTTAACGCCCTTGTGAGGGATACCCTTCGCTACCAGATGCCAGATAGCTATTGGGTTGTGGCTGAAATCGCCAGTGTTAGTGTGAGGGGAAATGGGCATTGTTATCTGGAGTTTGTGGAGCGCGATCCCCACGACGGCTTAGTTGCAAAAGCTTCGGCTCATATTTGGCGTAACACCTTTGCACTGCTTCGCTCCCACTTTGAGCGTGCCACGGGGCAAACTTTAGCAGCTGGAATGAAGGTGCTTGTTGAGGTAGAGGTAGACTTTCATGAAGTATATGGTTATAGTCTGAATATTCTTGATATTGACCCAACCTATACAATGGGAGATATGGCACGTCGTCGCCAAGAAATTTTAGAACAGTTGCGAGAAGATGGCGTGTTGGAAATGAACAAAGCACTCGTGCTCCCACGCCCGCTGAGTCGTATCGCTGTTATTTCGAGCGAGACAGCAGCTGGATATGGCGACTTCTGCAACCAAATGAATCAAAAGCCCTATAAGTTTACGCTAAAACTCTTCCCGGCTATCATGCAGGGAAATACTGTTGAGAATAGCGTGATTGCAGCTTTGGAGCAGATAGCTGCCGAAGAGGAAAAATGGGATGCTGTAGCAATTATTCGCGGTGGAGGTGCAGTGAGCGACCTTAACGGTTTCGACTCCTACTTGCTGGCTGCTAATGTGGCACAATTTCCTCTTCCCATCCTTACAGGTATCGGCCATGAGCGTGATGATACGGTTATTGACTTTGTTGCGCATACCCGATTGAAGACACCGACCGCTGTCGCGGCTTTTCTCCTTGATGCGCGTGAAAAAGAAATCCGAGAGGTGGAAGCATTGGAAGAGACTTTGCAGCGTGCTGCTACTCTTTTACTGCGTGATCGCAAAGAACATTTCCAACAATTGGCCCATCGTTTCCAGTTGGCTTCCGAGCAGTTTTCCAATTTGCGCCGCGAACGCTTGCTTCGTCTGATGGGGCGACTCGAATTACTCACGCAACAACGTTTGCAGAATGAGCAGCATCGTCTCGAACTCATTCCCGAACGTATTACTGCAGCGATAGAACATCGCTTGGATCGAGAAGGTCGAACCTTGAAAATGTTGGAGCAAAATGTGCGACTGGCCAGTCCGGAACGCATTTTGAAATTAGGTTTCAGTATAACAACGCTCAACGGGAAAGTCGTAAGGAAAGCATCCCAACTGAAACCTGGCGACCGCTTACAAACGCAGTTTGAGGATGGAGCAGTAAGCAGCATTGTTGAATAAAAAAGAAAGCTATACGACATAAGAAATATGGCAAAAGAACAAACTTACGAAACGGCATTGGCTCGATTGGAAGAAATAGTGGAAAGTTTCGAGCAGAATACGCTCGAACTGGATGAGCTGAGTGTCCGCCTCAAAGAGGCACAAAAACTTCTTAAGTTCTGCAAAGACAAACTTGTCAAAACTGATGCAGATGTAAAAAAGATACTTGCAGATGGGAAAGAATAAACTGGCGAAATTCGCCGATATGGAACGTTTTGAGAATGTGTTTCAATGTCCAGAACGCGAACTCTGTAATGGAGTGTCGATGACCAATCCTATTTTCGATTTGAAACCGGGACATTGGCACGATACGTATTTCAAGAACAGCAACCCCATCGTTCTAGAATTGGGGTGTGGACGTGGAGAATACACGGTGGGGCTGGCGCGACTTTTTCCCGATAAAAACTTCATTGGTGTGGACATCAAAGGTTCGCGGATGTGGACTGGCGCAAAGGATGCGTTGGAGAATAATTTGAGGAATGTGGCATTCTTGCGTACAGGGATAGAATTTATTGATCGTTTCTTTGAGGCTGGTGAAGTGAGCGAAATCTGGCTGACATTCTCAGACCCTCAAATGAAGAAGCCCACAAAGCGTCTCACTTCTACTTACTTCCTGGAGCGCTATCGCCGTATCTTGAAAGATAGCGGCATTGTTCATGTGAAGACGGATAGCAACTTCCTCTTTACCTATACGAAGTATATGATTGCTGCTAATAATCTCCCCGTGGACTATCGCACAGAAGATCTTTATCAAACAGAACTCAGCGAGGAGGACAAAGCAATTTTAGGTATTCAGACTTATTACGAGCAGCAATGGCTCAGTCGTGGTATCACGATTAAATACCTCAAATTTCATCTTCCGCAAGCAGGTGAACTTCAAGAGCCAGATGTAGAAATCGAACTGGACTCTTACCGCTCCTACAATCGTAACAAGCGTTCCGAACTTACGACCGCAAAATAATATTTTAGAACATAACAATTAGAACATGACATTATATCCCAAAATGATTACCGATGCTTTGGAAAAAGTTCACTATCCAGGCAATGGTAAAAACCTCGTTGAGGCTAATATGGTGGAGGACGATATCCGCATCAACGGAATGAACGTCTCCTTCTCCCTTATTTTTGAAAAGAGTACAGATCCCTTTATTAAATCCGTTGTAAAGTCGGCTGAATCAACCATTCATGCGTTTGTCAATAAGGATGTAAATGTGGCTATCAGTGTGAAGAGTTTGCAAGCAGCACGCCCCGAACCTGGTAAGATGCTACCAGGCGTGAAGAATGTCATCGCGGTGAGCAGCGGTAAAGGTGGAGTGGGCAAGAGCACAGTGGCAGCCAATTTGGCCGTGGCTCTGGCGCAGATGGGCTATAAGGTGGGACTTCTCGATGCTGATATTTTTGGACCGAGTGTACCGAAGATGTTTCATGTAGAAGGCGCGCAGATTTTTATGGAGAAGAAAGATGGACGCGAACTCATCATTCCTGCCGAGAAATATGGCGTAAAACTTCTCTCTATCGGTTTCTTTGTCAATCCAGATACTGCAACGCTTTGGCGAGGAGGTATGGCTTCCAACGCTCTTAAGCAACTTATAGCTGATGCCGATTGGGGCGATCTCGACTATTTTGTGCTGGACACGCCGCCGGGCACAAGTGACATTCACTTAACGCTACTTCAATCTTTGGCCATCACGGGAGCCGTAATCGTTTCCACACCGCAGAATGTGGCTCTAGCAGATGCGCGCAAGGGTATTGATATGTATCAAAACGATAAAGTGAATGTTCCTATCTTAGGACTTGTGGAAAATATGGCCTGGTTTACACCTGCCGAACTTCCTGAAAATCGCTACTATATTTTTGGTAAAGAAGGTGTGAAACGTTTGGCAGAAGAGATGAACGTTCCACTACTCGGCCAAATCCCCATTGTGCAGAGCATTTGCAATAGTGGAGATGAAGGCGAACCTGTAGCCGTTCATGCTGATAGCCTCACAGGCATAGCTTTCCGCAATCTTGCTGAAGCTGTGGTGCGCGAAACAGAACGCCGCAATGCAGAGTTGAAACCTACAGAAATTGTGAAGATAACAACGAAATAAAGCTCCATAGTAGTTTAAATTTCTATGTAAACACAAACCCTCCACACTGAGTGCAGGAGGTTTGTGTTTTTATAAGCGTTTGTCCAAGAAGTGATGATCTGAATATTTTTTATGGTAGATGCGCTCACAGACCCTTCCCTATTCCTTGCATATAAAATCTTAAAAAATTTCCTTATTGCGTTTGAGAATACAATAAGGAAATGAGCTGAGAGGCTTATTGTGTCAGCTGATACGCTTATTGTGGTTGGGGATATGATAAGTAATACGAAAACCAACTCCTCCTTACATATTGCTTTTTGTTGTCACGTCGTCACGCTTCTTAGTTAACGTATAGAAATAGTATCTGTTATAGGCGTGACAATGGTATAAAAACAGCGTGACAATGAAATTTTGTTGGCATACTGTATAATATTTTGGTTATCAGAGTGCTCTCTCCTTTGTGACGACGTGACAACAAAAAATGAGTTTTTTAGGTAGGAGTAAAATAGGATGAGAAGAAAGAAAGGAGGTCATTGTATATTCCAGTTTTCAATATAGCAAAAGTAAAGGGCAGAGAACGCGAAAAACGAGTGTACAATCTTGATTGCTAAAATAAATTGTTAAATTCGCGTCCAAATAATAGATTGTAATATATGACAGCAAAACGTAAAATTCAGTTCAGCCTTGTCTATCGTGACATGTTCCAGTCTTACGGTAAATTTCAGCCGCGCAAGGATCAGCTGGAACGCATTGCACCTGTCATCATCAAGATGGGGTGTTTTGCTCGTGTAGAAACCAATGGTGGTGCTTTTGAGCAAGTGAACCTTCTCTACGGCGAGAATCCCAACGACGCAGTACGCGCATTTACAAAGCCTTTCAATGAAGTCGGCATTAAAACGCACATGCTCGACCGCGGTCTCAACGCTCTCCGTATGTTTCCCTGTCCTGACGATCTCCGTCAGTTGCAGTACAAGGTGAAGCACGCACAAGGTGTTGACATTACACGCATATTCTGCGGCTTGAACGATGTTCGCAATATCATCCCTAGTATCAAATGGGCTCTTGAAGCAGGTATGACCCCGCAGGCAACGCTCTGTATCACTAATTCTCCGATTCATACGGTAGAATACTACAGCGGCATTGCAGACCAACTCATTGAAGCTGGTGCTCCTGAAATCTGCTTGAAAGATATGGCAGGTATTGGTCAGCCAGCATTGCTCGGAAAGTTGACCAATGTTATCAAGACCAAGCACCCAGATATTATCATCGAGTATCATAGCCATTCCGGTCCAGGTCTGAATATGGCCAGCATTTTGGAGGTTTGTAAGAATGGTGCCGATATTATTGATGTGGCCATGGAACCTCTGTCATGGGGTAAAGGTCATGCCGATGTTATCTCCGTGCAGAGTATGCTGAAGAATTATGGTTTCGATGTTCCCGAAATCAATATGCAAGCTTACATGGAAGCACGCGCTTTGACGCAAGAGTTTGTTGACGACTTCTTGGGCTATTTCATGAATCCTCAAAACCACTTCATGAGTTCATTGCTCTTAGGTTGTGGTCTGCCGGGCGGTATGATGGGCTCAATGATGGCTGACCTCAAGGGCGCGATGCAAGCTATCAATAACAATCGCGAAAAGAACGGCGAGCCAGCTTACACCGAGGACGAACTGCTCATCAAGCTCTTTGATGAAGTGGGCTATGTATGGCCTCGCGTAGGTTATCCTCCTTTGGTAACACCTTTCAGCCAGTATGTGAAAAACATTGCCTTGATGAACCTCCTTACGGAATCAATGGGCAAACCACGTTTCTCCATGATGGATGAAAATATGTGGGGTATGATTCTTGGAAAGTCTGGTAAGTTGCCCGGAGAGGTTGCTCCCGAGATTATTGCGCTTGCAAAAGAGCAGAATCGTGAGTTCTATACAGGCAACCCGCACGAACTCTATCCGAATTGTCTCGATAAGTTCCGCAAGGAAATGGAAGAGAATGGATGGGAACTCGGATCTGATGATGAAGAGCTCTACGAGTTTGCCATGCATGAGACACAGTATCGCGCTTACAAGGACGGTTCAGCTAAGAAGCAATTCCTCGCCGATTTGCAAGCAGCCAAGGATAAGGCTATGAGCAAGGGTGTTTCTCCTGAAGAGGCTTTGGCATTGAAGCACGCTAACGCAGATGCCGTTGTGGCTCCAGAAGCAGGTATCGTTCTGTGGGAAATCAATGGCGATGGCGAAAACGTTCAGAGCATTGAGCCTTATATTGGTAAACAATACAAGGAAGGCGACTTCTTCTGCTACATTGAAAACAACCACGGTCAGATTCTTGAAATCCCCGCAGCTCTCGGCGGTAAGTTAGTAGAGATTGCTGCTAAGCAAGGCGGTCATGTAGCCAAAGGCGATGTATTAGCATACATTCAGCGATAAGATAGTATTAGGCTTTTGCCTTATAAAAAATAACGAGACACAAACTACAGCGAAAATTCGCAATGAGTTTGTGTCTCGTTGTTTTTTGTCTTA
>NZ_CAUTBW010000058.1:0-13487 GCF_963536905.1 uncultured Alloprevotella sp.
AGGCAAGCGGAAGCTTAGATGGAGTAACGATCAAGGCAAATGAGCCTACAAACTGTCCAGCCTTCTATCATGCTGCTCACTACGATCCGGGTGTGGCTGTAACGAATTTGAAACGATGGTATCTTGGCGCCAATACAGATTGGAAGAATCTTTACCTCTATGTTGGCTTTGGAACGGACACAGAGGTGAATGCTTATAGCTCTTATCGGGCTTGGTATTATCACGTTGTCAATAAAGCATTTGCAGATGCAGGAGGTTCTTCACCCATGCCTTCTACTTCAAATTTAAAGGATTATTGGTCAAGTACATATTACTCTGACTTTAATACAGGAATCGCTCGTGCTTTTAATACTGGTTATACAGATGGAACCCGTTCGATACAGATTAATGAAAAAGTATACATCCGCGCTTTCATTCATTATTAAATACAACTCGAATTTTATAGATACGAGAGTTCTCAGTAAGTTAGAATTTTCTTTATTGCTGTCTCGTCTATTCTATATAAGGTATTGCTTAGGCGTTAATTGTCTGAGCAATACTGCTCCTTTTTAAATTTTAGTGTGTTACGTATTTTAAGAACTCTGTATTTGTGTAAACGAATGAAATCAGAGAAATGGCAAAGAAGATTTTAGTAACGGTTGAATATGGAGAAGATAACACCTACTCCTGCTACAGCGAAACAGCCATAGGAGATTATGCCCTTATCGATGGAGACGGTAATACCGTTGCGGAAGCAAAGGCGGATTTTCTAAGAGCGGTGGAAGAATGCCGTGAGGCTTATCCTGATGATAAAAGGTATAGCGAATTATCTTTTGAGTACAAATATGATTTACGATCGTTCTTTAATTATTTCAGTTTCCTCAACGTGTCAGACATTGCTAAACGTGCTGGTATCAATCCCTCGCTGATGCGCCAATACACCAGCGGAGTGAAAACTGCTGGGGAGAAGACTTACGAACGTTTGTCCTCCTGCATTGAGCAGATAAAAAAGGACTTAAATGCCGCATCGTTCTAAAGTTCGGTATATTTCAAGGAAAAAGAATTCTTTGAGCCGTCTACACACGAGTGTAGGCGGCTTTTTGCGTATCTCTTCGTCAGTGGATATAAATGTAGCTTTATTGTAGTGCCTTGTTTTTAGCTTTAAAAGTTTTGTGCTAAAACATTTTGTATTACTTGTAATATTTAGAAGCTGCTTATAGAAACTTCTACTATGTGAGTAAGAGAAAAGAAAAAGCGGAAACTCTTTATTTATAAGAGATTTCCGCTTGTTTTCTTTGGGTGCCCAGTGGGATTCGAACCCACGACATTCAGAACCACAATCTGACGCTCTAACCAACTGAACTATGGGCACCATGTTATTAGTGTGCGTTCCTTTTGGAATGCGAGTGCAAAAGTATTACAAAGTTTTGGAATGTGCAAGACTTCTGTGAACTTTTTTGCGATTGTTCTTTTTCTCGAAGGGAAAAATTGTTATTGATCATCATTGCGAACATAACCTTGATATTGGGCGGGAAGGTCGTTCATGATAGTTTGATAAGCTTCCTCCATGGTAGTTCGGATGTCCTGCGTGCCTTTTCCTGAGGGATAGATGGGTGCGTGGATGATGAGTTCTAACGGATGGTGCTTCACAAAGTTGAAGCCGTCCTGACGGCGGAGTACATCAAACGAACCATTGATGGTGATGGGAACGATGGGCAATTGGAGTTCATCAGCCAGTTGGAATGCTCCTTTTCGAAAGATACCCATGTGTCCCGTGAAGGTGCGCGCTCCTTCGGGGAAGACAACGAGTGAGGTACCACCTTGTAGCGTTTGGCGGGCGTGGTCGTAGGTCTCTTTGATTTTACTTGGTCCAGATTTGTCAACGAAGATGTGGTGGGCTTTCTGGCAGGCGTAGCCAATGAGCGGAAGTTGGCGGAGCGACTTTTTCATCATCCATTTGAAGTTGCGGTTCAAGAAACCATAGACGAGAAAAATGTCGAACGGGCCTTGATGGTTGGCCACAAAAACATAGCTCTGACCACTCTGAAGGTGTTCGCGGCCAGTGACGTGGATGGGGAGAAATAGGAGGCGACAGATGAAGCGACTCCAAAGCATTGCGGGATAGTAGCCCCAAAAGTGGGCACTGCCTACCATGCAACCAATACTGGTGGCGAGTGCTGTTAGGATTGTGGCAAGAATGCCGAGGGGCAGAACGATGAGGAGTTGATAAATGCGATACATCGGGGGAATGTGCTAATTAATGAATGTGCTAATTTGGCAATGTGCTAATGTGTCAATGTGCTAATGTAATAATGTCTATTTCGGGCCACGCGCCAAAGCGGAAGGGGAGGAGTACTTCACCTACGCCAGGGCAAACAAGAAGAGCTTGATTGCCTTGTTGGTAGAGGCCACTCCACTGTGGATAGAACCATGCTGCGGGCGACCATTTGCCAATCTGAAACTGCATGGCGTGGGTGTGACCAGAGAACATGAGCGGAATGTCAGTATGTGGTAGAATCTTTGCATCCCAATAGCTGGGATCGTGTTGCAGAAGGATTTGGAAGCAGTTGGGAGAAACATTTTTGCGTGCTTGCTGTAGTTTCGCACGACGGGGAAAGCTTGGGCGGTTCCCGTGATTTTCCAATCCGATAACGGCAATAGAATCGTTGCCGCGGTGAAGAATAATATTCTCGTTGAGCAGGAGCTTCCAGCCCATATTGCGTTCCTCTTGTTGGAGCTGACGAACAGCGGCGAGGCGCTCGGCAGAGCTGTTCCAATGGAAATAAGTCAGATAGTCATGATTCCCCATAACGCTCACTACGCCATCCCGCGCCTTGAGCTGGCTGAGGATGTTGCGGAAAGGCTCTATCTCTCGAACGTGATAGTTCACCAAGTCGCCCGCGAAGACAATCAAGTCTGGTTGTTGCGCATTGATGCTGTCGACGATTTGCTGCACCACATCTTGATGGTGGCGGAGAGTGCCGAGATGGAGGTCGGAGATGAGCGCGATGCGGTAGCCTTTGAATTGTGGCGGAATAGAAGAATGCGTAAACGTAAATTGTTTCGTTTGTATGCGCTTATACCCCAGTGTGAAACTATAGAGCATAAGTATGAAACTGAATGTTCCGGCAAGGTACGCGCTAACGGTCATGCTACGTCGAAAGATATTCTGCTTCTTCCCTATGCGCCCGATGAGCAACAATAAGGCGGTGAGCGTTTCGGGCACAACAAGGCAGAGAGTGGCGGAAAGCAGAAAACCTTTCACGGCATCAGCTGTCATGGTGTAGCTCTCATTGATGGCCATGAATGTTAGAGCCAAGAGCAAGAGCAGATGGGGAAGCGCAAAGAGCAGGCGTGCCCAGCGCGGCCATTTGTTGCGAAAAACGAGGCGGTCTATACCCCAAGCCGGCAAAGTCAGTAGGGCAATGAGCAATATAAGAATACGAGCTATCATTCGAGATTGCGTGATAAGAATTTGCGTAGTTGTGGAATAGGGAGATTGCGGCGGCGCGCATAGTCTTGGAACTGATCTTCGCCAATGCGTCCAATCCCAAAATAGTATGTGCTAGGGTGGCCGAAGAGCAGTCCGCATGCCGAGGCGTGCGGCAGCATCATGCCCGTTTCGGTGAGTTGGATACCGATGCGTCCAAAGTTCAGAATCTCATCGAGCAAGAAGATAATGGACTGATCAGGTATTTGCGGATAGCCCACAGCCGGACGTATGCCTTGGTATTCATCATTCCATATTTGTTCGTGTGTGAGCTGTTCGTCGGGAGCATAACCCCAATAGATGCGGCGCACATCGCGGTGCATCAGTTCGGCCGTGGCTTCGGCCAGTCGGTCGCAGACCGTTTGGTAGAGCATACGCTCATAATCGTCAGCAAACGACTCCACTTGACCATCGGAGCGATGAAAAGAGACGCAGAAGATGCCCATGACTGAAGCTATATCGTCCTTGATATAGAGTTCGCGAGGGCGAATGAAATCGGCCAAACACAAGTGAGGGTCTCCAGCGTGCTGAACATGCTGCTGCCTAAGGAAGGGAATGCTCCATCGTCCTCGAGAATCCTCCACGATAATATCCTCTTCCTCTGACCAAGCTGGATAGAGTCCGAAGCAGGCAAAACCTTTGTGTGTGAGGTCGAGACGGTTGATCATGCGGGTGGCGTCATCGAATAGTTTTGAGGCTTCTTTGGCTGCTGCCTTATCCTCTTCAGGGAAGCTATTGATCCATTCTTGTCGGCAAGCTGGGCAGTTATGAACGGCCGTCACGCCAGCAAAGCGAGGTTGGAGGTTCCAGGCGTTGAAGAAGAACGGCCAGTTGATAACTTCGGCCAACGTATGAGCGTAGTATTTCAGTTCTTTAGTCATCGGGAGAAGCTAACAGGCAATCCGTGGAGATTTTCGTCCACGAGGTGTCCTTTATTATATATAAGGTCTCCGTTGCAATATGTTTTCTCAATACGCCAACGGAAGGTATGGCCTTCCAACGGACTCCAATTGCACTTGCTGCGAATCTGATTCGGGGTGAGTGTCCACGGACTATTGGGACGCACCAATACGAGGTCGGCCTTGTAGCCTTCGCGCAAGAAACCGCGATTTTCAACTTGATAAATTCTGGCAGGATTATGGCACATGAGTTCCACAAGGCGCTCGATGCTGAGCACACCCTCATTGGTGAGTCCGAGCATGGCTGGTAAGGAAAATTGTATCATGGGCATTCCCGAGGTGGCGCGTGCTGCTCCGCCCACTTTGTCCCTCAGATGATGGGGCGCATGGTCGGTGGCGATGGTTGAGATGGTGCCATCGTTGAGCGCACGGCGCAGTGCCTCGCGATCGGCGCGTGTTTTGATGGACGGGTTACACTTGATACGGCTGCCCAATCGGATATAATCTTCATCGCAAAAGAGCAGATGCGGCACGCATACTTCCGCTGTGATATTCGGATTGGTAGGGCTGAAGAGCTCCAGTTCGCGAGCGGTGGAAATGTGAGCCACATGAAGTCGCGTCCCGTATTCCTGCGCCAGGGCCACTGCTTCAGCTGTGGATTTGTAGCACGCTTCGGCAGACCGGATAAGTCCGTGATAGCGTATGTCTGGATCTGCTCCGTATTTCTCTTTGTACTTCTTCATGTTGGCAGCAATAGTGGGCGTATCCTCGCAGTGCACCATTAAAAGCGTAGGAGTTTTTTCGAAGATGTAGCGGAGAACCTTTTTGTCGTCGACGAGCATATTTCCCGTGGATGCTCCCATGAAGAGTTTCACGCCAGCAATGCTGCGCCACTTGAGTTGTGGCAATAGTTCATAGTTGTTGAGCGTTGCTCCGAAATAAAGCCCGAAATTGACATGACTCTTTGTGGCTGCCGTGTCGTATTTTTCGTTGAAAGCTTCGAGGGTTGTGGTGGTGGGGAGCGTATTGGGCATATCAAAAACAGTTGTCACGCCTCCTGCCGCGGCAGCGTAGCTTTCCGTTTCGAAGTCGGCTTTCTCCGTCAGACCTGGATCGCGGAAATGTACGTGCTCATCAATGACGCCTGGAAGCAGGTAGCAGCCATCAGCATTTACCACTTCCATGGGAGGCTCATCTGGAACGGCGTCTTTCCCCTCCAAAATCTGACCTATTTGGTTGTTATCTATCAAAAGAGAACCGACAAACTGTCGGCCCTCGTTAACAATGATAGCATTCTTTATTTGAATTCTTTTGTGCATAGTTCTGTTATAAAATAAAAAGAGTGTGACGATTGCTTATCACAACTGTAGCAATCTTTAAAAACCACAAAACGCCCCATTGGAGGGGCATTCTGCTTATTTCTTTCTCGGCTTAATTTGTCCGGTCATTGCTGCCCAGCGCAGGCGCATAACGCCGAAGAGTGCCTCGCCAAAGATGCCACCACTCATCTTGCTTGTGCCTTCGCGGCGGTTGACGAAGATGACAGGCACTTCCTTGATTTTGAAGCCCAACTTATAAGCCGTGAATTTCATCTCGATTTGGAAGGCATAGCCCTTAAAGCGGATGGCATCGAGATCGATGGCCTCGAGCACCTGGCGGCGGTAGCATTTGAATCCCGCTGTTGTGTCGTGAAGCTTCACGCCCAAGACGGTACGTACATATTTAGAAGCGTAGTAGCTCATGAGCACGCGTCCCATCGGCCAGTTGACAACATTGACACCACTCACATAACGCGAACCTATGGCTACATCTGCGCCATCTGTTGCGCAAGCTTCGTAGAGCCGCGGCAGGTCCTTCGGGTCATGGCTGAAGTCGGCATCCATCTCAAAAATATAGTCGTACTTCTGTTCGATAGCCCATTTGAAGCCTGCAATATAGGCTGTTCCCAGTCCGAGTTTGCCACAGCGCTCTATGATAAAGAGACGGTTCTTGAACTCTTCTTCCATGAGGCGTTTCACAATGGCGGCAGTGCCGTCGGGCGAACCATCGTCGATGACGAGGATGTTAAACGCGTGTGGGCCGAGGCCAAGAACGGCTCGGATTATCTTTTCAATGTTTTCTTTCTCATTGTATGTGGGTATGATAACAATGCTATCGCTTCTATCCATAGTCGAAATGGTGTTTTATTATATTTGTGGCGAAGTTAGATAATTATTGCCGATTTTCCCAAACGAAAGCAAAGTTTTTTAGTTCCTCTTCCGTTAAGATGCAATGAGGATGCGCATCGGAAAACGGGAGAGAGAAATGCCTATTTTAGGGTGGTTTTAGAAACTCTTAAAGCGGGCTAAAAATATCCTTATTGTGTCAGCTGATACAATAAGGAAGCCAGCTGACGCAATAAGGCTATCAGCTGACAGCCTTATTGTATTTTTGCTCCCCCTTTATGATATTGTAAAACAGATGTTTATGATTCTTGTTCGAGGTCTTCTTGTGATGTTTGAGGAAGGAGTGGGGCTGCAAACATTTACTGTGGGCAGAAGCTCCTCCTTGCTCCTTCTTTTTGCAGGAATCATTTTCCAAAAAAGGAGATAGTTACAACCTAAAATTCTTCAAATACATTTCCATCCTCGTCCTTGTATTATATATATGACTATAGAACGTGTATTTGAGATAATAAGGACGTAAGTAGACAAGATAAGTTGTCTCTGTTTTTTTAGAGTATAGTTGTTCGGGTGTAGGCGTTTTACGTTTCTTAGCTTTATGTGTATTTCTTTTGGAATCACTACACATAAAAAAAGATAAAAGCTGTGGGTATGTAGCAAAAAACGTTATCTTTGCAAAAAGTAATATTCAAACTGATCAATATGAAAAAAATAGCAGCGTTGGCACTTGCGCTTTTAGCCGTGCCGAGCTTTGCACAGAAGTATTCTGTTACGGGACAAGTTCCTAAGGAACTCAAGAAGGTGTACCTCTACAACCTCGAGTCGCAGAATGATCAAGCACCCGACAGCGTGGTAGTCAAGGATGGCCACTTTAGTTTTTCAGGCGATGCACAGGGAAAACTCTTCGCTATGCTTTTTGCTAATGATGGAGGCTATTCAGTTCCAGTTATTTTGGACGGAAATGTAACTGCTGATTTGGTGAAAAATGTTATAGCAGGTACGAGTGAGAACGAAAAGCTCTCTGCTGCTATATTGCAGTTAAAGCCTTACACCGACGCGTTTCAGAAAGTGTTAGGAGAAGTGCACAAGTATCAGCGAGAAGGGAAAGAAATGCCCGAATCTATGCAGCAGCAACTTGAAAGTGCTTATGAGAAAGCCATCGCGGGCATGACTGCTGATTTGAAAAAGATATGTGATGAGAATATGCAGTCCATTTTCCCTGCTTATTTCATCAGTTCTCATTACAACAACATGGATAAGGCAGACATCATTCGATATGCCGATTCTAATGCTGCTTTTATGAATGTGGGAATGCTCAAGCGTTTGCGCGCGAGTGTTGAAGGCTGGAAACGTCAGCAACCAGGCGTGATGTTCACTGATATAGAGTTGGCCGATACCGCTGGTGTTCAGCATAAGCTTTCCGAGTATGTAGGTAGAGGCAATTATGTGTTGATTGATTTTTGGGCTAGTTGGTGTGGACCTTGTATGCGTGAAATGCCCCAGGTGAAGGCACTTTATGATAAGTACCACGCAAAAGGTTTTGATATTGTTGGTCTGAGTTTCGACCGCGACCATAAGAATTGGGTGGGAGCGATTCAGCGCAAAGGGCTGAATTGGCATCATCTCTCTGATTTGAAGTACTGGGATACGCTTGCAGGGCGTACCTATGGAATCAATGCTATACCTGCTACGTTGCTAGTGGGTCCTGATGGAAAAATTGTAGCTGCTAATCTTCACGGAGAAGAGCTAGCTGCAAAGTTGAAAGAGATTTACGAATAATTTCGCGTATAAGAGAGGGCGGACTTTGCAGGGAAACTCAAAAAGAACTTGCAATGTCCGCACTTTGTTTTATTTAGCTATCGGTTTTGACGATAGCAGATATAGATAAAAAGATTGTAGAAACACTTGTGGAGCTTGCAGCATAGCGTACTTTTGCAACCAGAAAATGAAGGTAACGTTATGGCAAATGCTATTGTTGGTATCTCGGTCGCCGTTATAGTAACGACATTTGTGGTTTGCAATGCCCTCCACTTTTTTCGCACAGAAATGCGTCATCGCTCCATTCATGGAGCATCGTTTCGCTATTTTGATGTGCATGAGGACTAAGAGAAGATGGAATTACGCCAATTACGGTATTTCATAAAGGTGGCAGAACGTCTCAGTGTGTCAGAGGCAGCCAAAGACCTCTGTATCACCCAGAGCACATTATCTCAGCAAATTCGCCAGTTGGAAAATGAGTTGGGAGTACAGCTCTTCGACCGAACGAGTCGAGGTGTGAAACTGACAGAAATGGGCGTAGAAATGTTGCCTTATGCTGCGAAGACTGTGCAAGATGCAGAAGTTTGCGTCGATCACATCTCCGACATACAAAACCTCAAAGCAGGTGTGCTCCGCGTGGGAGTGTCATACAGTTTCGGATCAATGTTGGCCACAGTGCTTGCAAAGTTTATGAAATTGTATCCAGGAGTAAAGCTCGACATTCACTACAAGAAGACGGACCATGTGATGGAGCGCTTGTGTAATCGCCAAATTGATTTGGCGTTGGCTTTTAAGCCAGAACGAGTGTATCCAAATTTAGAGAGTAAAACGCTTTTTAAACGTAAGCTCTCGGCCATCGTCAACCGCTACCATCCATTGGCGAATAAAAAGACGGTTTCCTTGAAAGATTTACTGCCATTCGATATGGTCTTGGTGACCCATGGAATGCAAGCACGAGATCTATTTGAGGCGATTCTGAGTAAGACGGATATAACCTATCATGTACGAGCTGTACTGAATACCGTTCCTGCTATTCTGCAACTAGTGCGAAATTCACAGTTCGTCACAGTACTCTCAGAAGAAACTATTCGTGGGGACCGGTCTTTGGTTTCAATACCGATAGATGTTCAAGGCAATGTGATGGAAGGTTGTGTTCATTGGTTGCGCGACAGCTATGTGAAATCCTCAGCAAAAGAGCTTGTAAGGCTGCTGATGGAGGAGAATAATCTCCACGAGATAGTCAACGAAATTTGAAAGTTTATTTCTTGGTAAAAGTTTTTTAGGATAACTACATTGTAAAGGTGACCTTGTCACTTTTCGCCTAACAGGGGTCTTCGTGAGAAGGCGCCTGTTCTGGTTTTATAGGAGTAGGGGAGTTAGTGTTTCCTAATGAATCTCTCTGAGAATGCTGAAAAAGATTCTCCTTTTTCTTTTATCTCAAAAAAACAATCCTCTTTGTTAAATATCTTTTCCTCTTCTTTTTGCTTATCTAATAGTCCTTTCTCTTTTTGCTCATAAAAAAAAGGGCTTCCGCCCTTCTTCTTAGTGAATTGAAGCACACAGGAGCTTCAATCACGACTCATCTTCGAGTCTACATCTAACTTGTTACCTAAACTACAAACCTTTTACCAAAAGGTAAAACCTATGAAACATACACACATTTTAATACCTAATCAATTACTAACACCATCTTTTTTTTGTGTGCAGTCAACTCGAAAGGTTGCACCTCTACAGTCCTGTGTCACTTCCTTTCTCGTTTGACAATGCAAAGGTAGAAACTTTCTCCTAAGTATGCAAGTGCTAATGTGTCTTTTTTGCTTATTTTTATACTTTTATTACATAGATTGTAAAACAGACGTAACGAAAACGTATGATAAGTTGATAAAAGACTCCTTTTTGATAGAAAAGTGAATGTTTGAAACGTAAACCGGAGCTTGCAAAATAGGCGAAATGAAGGACAACCTTAGTAGGATGCTCGAAAAAAAGCGTGTGAAATGTTCGATTTGTTGAGGAATAAGGGCAGGAGATAAAGAGAAGGAGAAGAGTTAGCAGACAACTCTGCGACATTTAGCGGCAAAAGTCATTCTTGATGGCAGAAAAGGTGTAAGAATAAAAAGAAAATTGTATTTTTGCAAGCAGAATATGAAAATAAAGCAAGTAGCCGAGGCCCTTGAAAAGTTCGCGCCCCTGCCGCTGCAAGAAAGCTACGATAACGCTGGCTTGCAGATTGGATTAACAGAGGCGGAAGTGTCAAGGGTCTTATTGTGTCTAGACGTCACTGAAGACGTTGTTTTAGAAGCAGCCGAACAGGGTTGTCAACTCATAGTGAGCCATCATCCGCTTTTATTCCGTGGCGTGAAATGCGTTTCGGATAGTGATATGGTTCAGCGTTGCGTGCGCTTAGCTATAAAGCATGATGTCGCTATCTATTCTGCTCACACCAATCTCGACAATGCTGCGGGGGGCGTGAACTGGATGATAGCTGAAAAACTGGGGCTACAACATGTTTCTTTTTTGCAGCCTGTGGGCGAAGGAGGAAGCGGAATAATTGCAGAACTCCCAGAAGCTGAAGCTCCAAAGGATTTTTTGCATCGCGTAAAGAAAACTTTTGGTATCGACTGCTTACAAGCAAATAGAGGTCCCGAACGCATGGTGAAACGTATTGCGCTGTGTGGCGGAGCAGGAGATTTCCTTTTGGATGCTGCAATAGCGCGTGAGGCCGATGTGTTCTTGACAGGAGAAATGCACTATCATCAGTATTTCGGCCATGATGAGCAACTCTGGATAGGAGTTATGGGACATTATCAGAGCGAACAATTCACGGTTGAATTGCTCCGTCGATTGCTCCAACAGGCATTTCCAACGCTCGAACTATTGGAAACGACCAATACAACCAATCCGATACAATATATATAATAGGAATACATTTATATAAATATACAATTATGGCGAAGAAAATTGATCCCGCTGAACTGCCCGTAGAGCAGAAGCTGAAAAATCTGTATCAGTTGCAAACCACGCTGTCGGAGATTGACAAAATCAAGACACTGCGCGGTGAACTTCCCTTAGAAGTGCAAGACCTCGAAGATGAAGTTGAGGGTTTGAAGACACGTATCAAGAAGCAAGAGGAAGACGTTGAAGCTTTTAAGGCAGATATCGCTGAACGACACGAAAAAATCAAAGCTGCTCAAGAGGCTATTGCTCGCTACAAGCAACAGCTTGATTCGGTGAAGAACAATCGAGAGTTCGATATGCTCAACAAAGAGATAGAGTTTCAAGAACTTGAGGTGCAGTTGCAAGAAAAGAAAATCAACGAGGCAAAAAAAGCCATTGACGAACGCCACGCTTCTATGGAATCCAGCAATGCAATCATCAACGAGCGTATGGAAGACCTGACTGCAAAGCGTACGGAGCTTGAAGATATTGTAACAGAAACTAAGGCTGAGGAAGAAAAACTCCGCGAGAAGTCAAAATCTCTCGAACTTCTCATTGAGCCGCGTCTTTTAGGAGCGTTCAAGCGTATCCGCAAGAATAGCCGCAATGGTTTGGGTATTGTCTACGTACAGCGCGATGCTTGTGGTGGTTGCTTCAATAAGATTCCGCCCCAGCGCCAACTCGATATTCGTATGCACAAGAAAGTCATCGTTTGCGAATACTGTGGGCGTATCCTCGTAGATCCAGAGTTGGCTGGTGTGAAGATTGAAAAGCCTGTTGAGGAGAAACCAAAGCGCCGTCGCGCAACGTCTTCTGCCACATCTGCTCGCCGCACCACTCGCAAAGCAGCTGAAGAGCCTGCAGTGCCCGAGGCTGAAGCTTAATATTTTTTATGGTCCTCTTGTCTTTGATGGCAAGAGGACCCATTTTTTTTCTGCTTTCAGAGTAAAGAAACAATGAACGTACTCTTTGATTATCAAGCTTTTTACATTCAGAAACTTGGCGGAGTGTCCAACTGCTTTGCAAATCTACTGGCAAATATGCCCGAAAACATTCAGGCAGAGATAGCCATTCGCGAAAGCGATAATATTCACCTTCGCAGCAAGCACCTTGTTGAAGGATTACATCCGTGCCACCTCACGAAGAACAATTTCATCTGCCAACGCAAGTTTCCTCTGAAGCACGACCTCTTTAAGTTCTTTGCCAGCTTGTTTCCTCAACAAACATCGCTGGGTATCAATCGAAGCTACGCCATACAGTGTTTGGAAGAAGGCCGCTATGATGTTTTCCACCCCACCTTCTTCGATATGTATTTCATGAAGCATCTTCATGGAAAACCTTTTGTACTCACCGTCCACGATATGATTCCCGAGTTGTTCTTTAAGAAGGGAGATATGCAAATTGCTCGTAAGCGCGAACTGGTGAAGCACGCCGCTCATATCATCGCAGTATCGGAAAATACCAAACGGGATTTGGTGGATTTATTGCACGTTCCCGAGCAGCGCATCACCGTGATCTACCACGGCGCACCAGAAGAGGTTACATACAACAAAACACCTCTTTTCGATTTCAAATATCTTCTTTTTGTGGGGCATCGGACCGCCTACAAGAATTTTTGCCCCATGGTCCGCCACCTCAAATCTTTCTTGCAGCGCCATCAGGATTTGAAATTAGTGTGTACGGAAGCACCATTCTCTCAAAAAGAGTTGGCATTTTTCCAAGAGCTCGGAATTGCCGATCGCATAGTACATTTCCATGCCACCGATGAGCAACTCCTCACGCTCTATCATCATGCCGAGTGCTTTATCTTTCCCTCCATCTACGAAGGTTTTGGCATTCCCATTTTGGAAGCATACATGGCTGGCTGCCCCGTTGTGTTGAACCGAAAAAGCTGTTTTCCAGAGATAGCCCAAGATGCTGCTATCTATTTTGATATGGACGAGACGGGGTCGAATTTAGATGAGCAACTGGAACTTCTTTTCTCTGATTCCGCACAACGCACTTCGCTGCTTACGAGACAAACTCAGCGCTTGAAGGACTTTTCATGGAAAAAAGCTGCAACAGAATTGGCCGAAGTCTACGAACGAGTGAAAAACAAAGAACCGTTTTATATCTAAACAAAGAGCTGTAGTTAGTCCCGACTGTGGTAGAGCAAGATCGCTCACGCCTCCGGCGGAGACAGTTGTTTCCGCAAATCCCACGCCTCCGGTGGAGGCGCACCATGCTTAACCGCGGGTGATGCCCGAGCGGAGCGAGGGAGAACCC
>NZ_CAUTBW010000059.1:0-13229 GCF_963536905.1 uncultured Alloprevotella sp.
CATAACCGTACGTGAAGCACAAATTCTTTGTAAACCGACAATCATTACCAATTATCTTACGGCAGAAAGCCAAATTAAAGATGGGAAAGACGGAATAATTGTTCCTATGGATAATGAAGGATGCGCCAAGGGAATTGCTGATGTTATAGAAAATAAGAATTTGCAAGCGCAATTGATTGACTTCCTCCAATCACATGATTATGGAAATGAAAACGAAACAGCAAAAATATATAGATTATTAAATGATAAAGGAACGAATTATTTATCTTGACTATCTGAGATGCATTGCCTGCTTAATGGTTATTCTCATGCATTCTCCTATGCCAAATTTAGGAACGAATAGCTTAATCCTATCCGCTATATCTTATCTATCAGCTCCTTGCATCGGATTGTTCTTTATGGTCTCAGGAGCACTACTACTCCCTATCGCTGGAACTTCTCATACCTTTCTAACGAAAAGATGTAGTAAGATTGTTTACCCAACTTTATTCTGGTCCGTTGCTTACATTGTCATTCGAGTTACGACAGGAGAATTAAAATATAGTGAACTCCTAGAAACCATTGTTTCCATACCTTTTGGGCCTTCAGCCCTTGGCATTCTATGGTTTATGTACGTTCTTTTCGGTCTTTACTTAGTTATCCCTATTCTTTCTCCTTGGATTCAAAAGGCTACAAAGAGAGAAATTGAATTTTACCTATTGGTATGGGGAGGGACATTATGCTTACCACTCATCAAACTTTTTGCTCAAGTGCCTGATGATGTTTATAATCCATTCTACTATATTACAGGGTTCTTAGGCTATGTCGTATTAGGCTATTATCTTCAAACTTATAAATCTCCAATAAAAATACGCTTTTTATTACTCGCAACAATAGGATCAATAGCAGCTTATATATGTAGTAAAGTTTCTCATGCTGCTGTGGACTATTACAGCGTGTTTTGGTATCTCTCCATCTTTGTAGCAATAATGGCTATGACATGGTTTGCCATTATACAAAAGAACGTATCCTTGATCCATTCGTCTAGAATAAAAAAATATATTATCCGCTTTTCTAATTATAGTTTTGGAATCTATTTAATTCACATATTGGTTATGCGGTATATACTATGGAAAGTACCTCTGATCAGTCAATTAGGGGGAGTTATCCAAATTATATTAACTTTTATTCTTACGATTGTTATTTCATATCTTCTTATATCTTGTGTTTCAAAATTCAAATTTGCACAATACATCATCGGTTATTCAGAGCGTAAAAAATGATTCCTAAAATTATTCATTACTGTTGGTTTGGGCGCAACCCTCTCCCAAAATCTGCTATAAAATGCATTGAAAGTTGGAAACAATTCTTCCCAGATTATCAAATAAAAGAATGGAACGAAGATAATTTCAATGTGAATATAACCCCCTATACTCGCGAAGCGTATGAGAAAAAAAAATATGCTTTTGTGAGCGATTATGCTAGATACTGGATTCTATATAACTATGGTGGCCTATATTTTGACACCGATGTGGAGATTCTAAAAAGTTTTGATTCCATTATAGAAAAAGGCCCTTTTATGGGGGCAGAAAAGAGCGCATTTATCCAACTGGAGAACAACGTAAACCTTCCCGGAATAAATCCAGGATTGGGTCTGGGAGCTCATCCAAAAATGGACATTTATAAAAAGTTTTTAGATTATTATAATAATCTGCATTTCATCCAGAATGATGGACAACAAGCAGAAGGTACTATTGTCACCCATACTACGAAGATTCTTCACGAATATGGATTAAAAGAGGCTTCTATTACAGAGCCTATCCAAATTGCAGGATTATGGATCTATCCTGATGATTATTTCTGCCCCATGGATTCTACTACAGGAATCGTGAAATGTACAGAGAATACAGTTTCTATTCATTTATATGATGCTTCTTGGCTAAATCATCACACGGTAAGATATCAATTACATCTATTAAAAAATAGGATTAATAAGATATTAGGTTTTTCACTATTTCACCTCTTTAAAACCACCAAGAAAGAATGATTGACATTCAGTATGCCTCTCTATATTATCCAGTTTTCTATTGGTCAATACTTTTGTTTAGCATTATCCAATTCTATCTTATCAAAGATAAGAGCTACAAACAAATCACACAACAGAAAATATCGGGAACTGGCGCCTATTTCTTTGCCAGCTTATTCATTTTTTTTGTAGGATTTAGACCCAATAGCTATTTATTTGGTGACACTGTAGTTTATGCTCACGACTACGCATTGATGAGTAGAGCAACTACTTTTCAAATTGGCGAAGGGAAAGACTGGCTATTCAATTTCTTAATGTTCAAATGTTCTAAGTTCCTCAACATATCCGACTTTTTCTTTATTATTGAAATCCTATATATTGTTCCAATTATTATTGCATGTAGACGCTTACTTCCTAAGAATTGGCCAATACTTCTACTAATTTGTTTCTGCTCCTTCTCTTTCTTCTCATACAGCGTCAATGGAATTCGAAATGGAATGGCATGTAGTCTTGTCATATTAGCTATAACGCTTATAAAAGGAAATATAAGAGATAAAATCATCTGCGCATTCTTATGCTTTATTGCTATCAACATTCACAGATCTACAACTCTGCCAATAATAGCTATGCTCATCGCATATCTCAAACCGAATATAAAATATTGGATTATATTATGGATTATTGCCATCCCTATTAGCTTCATTGGGGGAAATACAATCATGAATGCCATTAGCAGCATTGGATTTGATGATCGTATGTTCGAGTATGCTAATATCAAATCTAAAGACATTTTAAGTTCTTTCTCTGGAGTTGGCTTTAGATGGGATTTTATAATTTACAGCTTTATGCCTATTCTACTTGGATACTACACGGCATTTAAACGGAGAATTACAGATCCTATGTATAACATAATTTTATGTACATACATAATCTCCAATGCCTTTTGGATTATGATTATTAGAATTCCTTTTTCCAATCGTTTTGCCTATTTATCTTGGTTCTTATATCCGATTGTTATCGGTTATCCTATATTAAAACTCAAAGTATGGAAATACGAACATGGATACAAGACTAGTTTGGTTTTATTAGCACATACTGGTTTTACGTTCTTCATGTGGTTTATTGGGAAATAACAAATATATGACACTCAAAAATCTAATTTTTCTATTAAAATCTGATCTTGTAAGCTATCAAGAGCCTTTTTGGAAATCTGTTCTGTTTATACCTGGTTATAAATATACTTTCCATCATAGACTATGTTACTTTCTATACTCACATAAGATCCTTTTCCCTTTCTTTATACTTGAATGGCTTTACTTGAAACATCTAACCTATTTATTTGGGATACAAACTGCATGGACAATGTGTTTGCCAGAACATACCACCATTGCCCACTTTGGTGGAATCACCTTCTTTCCTGAAAAATGCGGCAAAGGTATATATTTAAGACAAGGCGTTACGGTCGGTTCAAATGGAAAACCTAAAACAAGAAATCCTATATTAGGAGAAAATATTAAGTTTGGTGCAAACTCGATAGTAATTGGGCCTATCACAATTGGTAATAACGTTACAATTGCTGCAGGAGCTGTTGTCACAAAAGATATTCCAGATAATTGTGTTGTAGCAGGTGTTCCTGCAAAAATCATACGAAATCTTTAATCGTTCATTTTAAACCTCACAATAATATAGAATAGAAAAGTCTTCTATATATTCCATCTATAGAAGAATCCATAGAAGATGTCTATACAAGCTCACCACCGAACAGATGGTGCATACTTCCTTTCCAGAAGTATAGAAAGCGATCTACAATGGTTGCCATAGCCTGTCTAAAGAACAATAATTCTAAGAACTACTTTAGACTTATAGTTATACGTTACTATTTAATTTTATCTCCATATAACTAATGAGTACGCTAACAGTTTTTACTTGTACATATAATCGCTCTCATACTCTAGAACGACTATATCAGAGCTTAACGAGGCAAACATCTAAAGATTTTAATTGGCTCATCATCGATGATGGATCCACAGATAAAACAAAAGAGCTTGTTTTAGAATTTCAGCAACAAAAAAACGACTTTGAAATCAGGTATTGCTATAAAGATAATGGTGGATTATACACTGGTTATAATAAGGCCATCGAACTAATGAATTCAGAATTATGCGTCTGTATAGATTCTGATGACTATATGCCAGACAATGCTGTGGAAATTATCCTCTCTTTTTGGAAGACACACGGAAATGAAGAATATGCGGGAATTGTTGGTTTAGACTTTTATATGAATGGTGGTCCTATAGGCGGTTTTTTTCCTGAAGGACTACAGAGTTCTTTCATTACCAATCTTTCTAAATATCACAAGGGAGATGTAAAAATGGTACATCGTGTTGAATTACTAAAAAAAGTAGCTCCCATGCCAGGTGCCCCCAACGAAAAGTTTGCCAATCCTATATATCTGTTTTTAAAGGTAGACATGTATCTCCCCATGCTTATTATAAATAAGAATCTATGTTTTGTTGACTACCAGGATGCCAATAATAGCATGTCAAAAAATATTTTTTATCAATACAAACAAAGTCCCAATAGTTTTGCTCAGCTAAGATTACTTGCTTTACAGAATAAAAGAACTTCCTATTTGAATAAGATAAAGAATACAATACATTATATCTCGAGTTGCATTTTTGCTAAAAAATACAGACAGTTTTTTTTATCACCAATGAAATGTGAAACAATTCTACTTCTCCCCATTGGCATAGCACTCAATATCTTTATCCGCTATAAAGTCTATAGCAATAAGAATCATTATAGATAAAATTAGTACGTCTTCTCCATGAAACCTCTGTTATTTAGTATCATCATTCCTGTATACAATGTTGAAAGATACATTGACAATTGCATACAATCAATTATAAGCCAAACATTTCATAATTACGAGCTTCTATTAATTGATGACGGGTCTACAGATAACTCATATCCATGTTGTTGCAGATATTCTAGAGAGAACAAACAAATTAAAGTTTTTCATACAGAAAATAGAGGTGCATCAGCTGCTCGAAACTTTGGAATAGATCAAGCCTCAGGACAATATATTCTTTTTATCGATAGCGATGACTTCTTGAAAAACATTCACGCTCTTGAATTGATAGAGCAAAGAATCTCTGAATATGAAGAAGATACTATTCTATATGGATGTATTGACAAAGATCTAGCAACAGGCAAAGAAACAATTTCAAGGAAATACGATCTTTCGCAAATCAACAATCAACCGAAAGAGCATATTCTTAAATATCTTTACGAATCGGGAAACTTTCCAGGAGCAGCATGGATCATGTGCACAAAGCTTTCATTAATTAATGAGAAAGCAATCAGATTCCCTATAAATATGACAGCAGAAGACTATTATTGGATTAGTTGTATTTTACATTTTTCTAATAAGATAGGCGCTATTAATATGCCGCTTTATGTCTATCATAAAAATAGAACAAATTCTGTAACTTCACATCCTAGACTGTCAGGAATAAGAGGCATCTGCTATACCATAGCACACTGGCTACTCTATAAAAATGAAGGGGAAACATATATTACAAATTTCTTATGTCGAACATTTGTCGTAGCTTTATATAATTATTCAAACTTATCATCTGTTCAAAAAAAAGAATGCAGCCATGAAATAAATTCGGCAAAAAAGATTCTCACAAAATCCTCCCTTTTTTCTTTTAAGCTATTATTTCTTCTCATAAATATTGGAGGAATATCTATTACAGCGCGCTGTATAAGATTTTTAGTAAAAGTAAGTTCATAACCATCACAAATAGAAATATCTTCACCTTAGATCTTTCATAAATTTTCTATATATGTTCACACCTCTAGTATCCATTATTGTTCCGATATACAAGACTCGCCAATATATAGAACAATGCCTTTCGTCACTCATTAACCAAACCTATCAAAATCTTGAAATTATTTTAATTGATGACGGCAATACCGATGACACATTGGAATATCTGACTAAGATAGCGCAAGAAGACACAAGAATCAGAGTCTTTTCTCAAGAAAACAAAGGTCTTTCTGCCAGTAGAAATATAGGATTATCCTATGCTAAAGGAGAATGGGTCTTCTTTGTTGATAGTGATGACTGGATAGAGAAAGAAACAATAGAAACTTGTATTCATGCAATTTCTAACGATGATTTTGATTTAGTTTTTTTCGATTACATGAGAGAATTCGATACTATTTCAAAACCTGTTCATTTATTTAATCAGTCAAAAGAATTTAATGAAATAGAGTGTAGAAATTTAAGACGGAGAATGATTGGCCCATACCGGTCTGAATTAACGACCCCAACAAAATTATACTCACTCAGTACTGCGTGGAAACTATACAAGAGAGAGATTGCGAAAAAACACTCTTTTGTAGATACAAAGATCATTGGTACGGCAGAAGATGCGCTTTTCAATATTCAATATTATCAAGATGTAAAAAAAGCTCTGTATTTACATTATCCTTTTTACCACTATAGGCGTAATAATGAAAATAGCGTAACTGCGAAAGGAAAAATTCTTCTTTCTCAACAACTTCTGGAACTCTTCAAGTTAATAAAACAACTAATATCTTCACCAGAAGAAGAAGAAGCATACTATAATCTTATTGCTGTAGATCTCTATCAATTAGGTCTTAATGAAATACATCTAGAAACTTCTTTTATGAATCGATATAAGAAAATAAAATCTATACTTTCTTCTGATTTGTATAAAAAGAGTCTTCAAGCATTGTCACTAAGATACTTCCCCCTTCATTGGAAAATTTTCTTTTTTAATGCTAAGTATAAACTATATTTTTTATTCTACTTGTCTCTGTACGTTTTAGACTTCGCACGTTATTTGTCAACAAAAATCAAATAATTCTTCCCTCTGAACTCTATACCAATCATCAACATCTATCGCATTGTTTCATAAAGAAGAAAAATCCTCCACAACACAGGATTACCAACAGACAAAAATGCCTAAACTCCTACGCGTCACCACACACGACATCAGTCTCAACGGCTTGCTGAAAGGACAACTCCGCTTTCTCAGTCAATACTTTGAGGTTGTTGGGGTAGCAGCAGATACGGGAGAGCTACAAGAAGTGGCAAAGAGAGAAGGGATTCGCGTTATCGAAGTGCCCATGCACAGAGAGATTTCGCTTTGGGCAGATCTTCTGTGCTTATGGACTTTGTGGCGTTTGTTCCGCAAAGAGCGGCCAGATATTGTTCATGCCAATACGCCCAAAGGTTCATTGCTCTCGATGATTGCTGCCTGGATGGCGAGAATTCCTGTCCGCATCTATACAGTCACAGGTCTGCGCTACCAAGGCGTGACAGGGAAATTCAGATGGCTACTCCAGTCTATGGAAAAACTGACGTGCCACTTCGCTACGGACGTAATCCCCGAAGGAAAAGGCGTCTTAAACGCGCTGAGAGAAGATGGTATCACTCAAAAGCCTTTGGAAGTTGTCTTGAATGGCAATATAAATGGTGTGGACGTCTCTTATTTTTCCGTTCAAGAATGCCCTATTAACAGAGCGCAGGCAAGAAGAGAACTGAACATTTCTCCCAATGATTTCACGTTTGTCTTTGTAGGCCGAATTGTGGCGGATAAGGGTATGAACGAATTAGCCTCTTGTATGCGACGCCTCAAAGGACGGTGCAAACTAATTCTTGTAGGTAGTTTTGAAAGCACGCTCGACCCACTGAAAGACAATAATGAAGATTTCTTCAAAACTTCTCCTGACATTCGGTTTGTGGGCTGGCAAACAGACATTCGTCCATACTTGATTGCCGCTGATGCCTTAGTTTTTCCTTCCTATCGCGAAGGTTTCCCCAATGTTGTATTACAAGCCAGCGCGATGGAATTACCCGCCATCGTTACAGATATAAATGGGGCAAACGAGATTATCATCAACGAGCAAAACGGCATTATCATCCCGCCGAAAAACGAGGAGGCACTCTACCACGCAATGGTTTCTTTCATTGAAGAACCCCAACGCATTTCATCAATGGCTGCTAAAGCGCGAGAAATGGTATGCACGCGCTTTTCTCAACAAGATGTTTGGAATGCGCTGCTTGAAAGATATAGGAAAATGCTCCTCAATAACAAATAAAACGCTATGCTCTACGCGCTTGCACATTTTTTGAGAGACAAAACGCCATGGGTCTGGGATTTGGTGAACTGGATCAATTCTTTCCTCTTCTCTATAAGATATGGACAGAAACTCAAGACGATTGAAAAGTCGCTCCATCAAGAGAGGAATGAAAGCCTAAAAATTGTACGCCTCTCTGATGTTCCAACAGAGGACATGGTTCACTTCTTTCAACAGCAACCCGAGGAAGCTTTCCGATTCTTTAAGCCACATGGATTTACGGCAGATGCCATTCGTAAGCTTCAGCGCAATAAAGCTTTCTTGGGATACGTTCTCTTAGAAAAAGAAAGCGGACACATTGCCGGATATTGCTTTAATCGTAGTTTCTTCTTTGGTAAGGGGTTTAGAGGTCGAATCGTAGATATCAATTATAGAGGCCAAGGGTTAGGCACTTGCATGAATAAGATTCTCAACGAAGTAGGTTTCGGTATCGGTCTTCGTCTTTTCGAAACAGTTTCTAAAGACAATATCGCATCCTATCGTTCTACTCTTTCTACCAGTAATGTTCGCGTTGTAAAAGAACTGGAGGACAACGATCTCTATCTTGAAATTCTTCCTAACTAATAAGTTTTCAATCTCTCCACCAATGATATTAAAATACATCTTTGACCGATTGGTTTCGCTCATTGGTATGATTTGCCTTTGCTGGCTCTATCTTCTCGTGGCCATACTCATCAAAGTGAAAATGCCTGGTCCAGTATTGTTTGTACAGCAGCGAGTGGGACGCAACGGAAAGATATTCCGCTGCCACAAGTTCCGATCAATGAGTGTCTCAAAAACATCGGCCACTGCTTCTAAGAACTCTACCCAAAGCTCTATTGCATCCGAAGAACAAAACCGCATCACACCACTGGGAGAAAAGCTCCGGCGCTACAAGATTGATGAATTGCCCGAATTGTGGGACGTTTTCATCGGCAAGATGAGTTTTGTGGGACCTCGACCAGATGTTCCTGGATACGCAGACCAGCTGACAGGCACCGATCGCGATGTGCTCCAACTCCGACCAGGAATCACAGGCCCTGCATCCCTCAAATATCGCAATGAGGAAGAACTCCTGGCTAATATATCCGAAAGACTCAAACAAGAAGAAGTCCTCTGTATCAATGGCATTGAAATTCGTTCCGTTCAAGAGTATAACGATCGCATTATCTATCCCGATAAAGTCCGACTCAACTACTATTATTTTCACCACTATAGTTTCATCCAAGACATACGAATGATCATCGCGACCATCTTCGGGAAACAAATCGAGTATGCAGGAGAGAAAATCTGAAAGATCATTACGCAATATAATCGTATCACATAATCTATCTCCCAATCCAATTATAACAAAAATCAACCATTAAAATATGAATAGAATCTACTTGTGCTTAGCTCACATGAGCGGCAACGAAATGCAGTATATCCAAGAGGCGTTTGACACTAACTGGGTCGTGCCTCTCGGTCCAAACGTGAACGGATTTGAGAAAGACCTCGAAACGTATGTTGGACAAGACAAAAAGGTGGTGGCATTATCTGCAGGAACAGCTGCGGTTCATTTGTCGCTACTTGCCCTTGGAGTGACGACTGGCGATGAAGTCATCTGCCAGAGTTTCACGTTCTGCGCATCCAGTCACCCTGTCACCTACTTGGGTGCAACGCCCGTGTTCATCGATTCGGAAAAGGAATCCTGGAATATGGACCCCGCACTGCTCGAAACGGCTATCAAAGACCGCATTGCAAAAACAGGACGCAAGCCGAAAGCCATCATCGTGGTCTATCTCTACGGTATGCCAGGCCGCATTGATGAGATTCTGGAAATCGCCCGCCGATACGACATCCCCGTTGTTGAAGATGCTGCCGAAGGCCTGGGCTCTCGTTTCGACGGACAAGTAGTCGGCACTTTTGGAGAATACGGCGTACTCTCCTTCAACGGTAACAAGATGATCACCACCTCAGGGGGAGGCGCACTGATCTGCCCCACGGAAGAGGCTAAAAACCGCGTAATGTTCTTTGCCACCCAAGCGCGCGAAGCTTACCCCTACTACCAGCACGAAGAAATTGGCTACAACTATCGCATGTCGAACATCTGTGCGGGTATCGGGCGCGGACAGATGACCGTCTTAGAAGACCACATCAACCACCACAAGCACGTGGCTCAGCTCTATGCCGAACTTCTGAGCAATGTGAAGGGCATCGACGTACACCTGAATCCTAACAGTCGCTACGACTCAAACTATTGGTTGAGCACCATCACTATCTCTCCCGACCTCCATATCAAAGGGGAAGAAGACGTCTACAAAACAGCCATTGAAGGCGCAGTGGGCGGAGCAGCAGGCGTGGTTCACGCAGGAGGTTCGTTGCACACAAATCTCGAACCGAACCGCAACGTGGAAGCGCTGCGCGTATGGCTCGACAAGGCAGGTATAGAAAGTCGCCCACTTTGGAAACCGATGCACGCACAGCCTTGCTATAAAGATGCACCGCGCTATGTCAATGGCACATCAGATGGGCTCTTCCGCATAGGTATGTGTTTGCCCGCCGGACCTTATGTTTCTGACGATGATGTTCGCCGCATTGTAGAATCCATTAAGGAGGCAATTCTTTAGAACGTATAGGAAAGCGAAAGAAAGAGTCACTATTTCAAATCTTTTCTCCTTTTGCCCACATACTACTCCTTGTAACCTTTATTTCCATGATGCCTATGTCTTTTTTACATAAATTCTCCACTTGGTATTTCAATAGGAAGGCGCTGCCCTATTGGGCCATTGTTTTGGCCGACAGTCTTATCATTCTCATGGCCTATGCTGTCACCTATCTCATCTTCCGTCCCCAAATCCTACGTTGGGCAGATTTCGGACTCTCTGCAGAACGCCTCCAACTTCTGGGGTGGATCAGCCTACGCTTCCTCTTCTTCCTCCCACCTTATCTCATCGGTATGCGCATCTTCAAGACGTATGCCGACATATTCCGCTACTCTTCGTTCATCGATCTGCTTCGTGTTATGGGAATGATGAGCATCGGTGGTGTTTTGGCTTGGATGCTCCACTACCCTCTGTTTGTCTCTCTGCAGTTCTACCTCCAAAATGAGCGTTCGTTTGAGGCCAACATTCGCACCCGGGACATTCTTGTTGCCACTATTTCTGCCACCTTCCTGCTCTGGTTCACGCGTATGATTGTTAAGTCGCTCTATGAGTTGAGCCTTACGCGAGCTGAAGCTAAAACGGCTTTTATCTATGGTGTGAAAGGTGGCGGTATCAGCATCGCTAAGAGCATCCGCAACATGAAGCCCCAGCAATTTGATCTTCGCGGTTTCATCACCGACGACAAGAGCGAAGCCAAGCATATCCTTATGGGGCATCGCATTCATCACATAGATGAACACATCGTACCACTGATGAAAGAGCGCGGCATTCAAGTTTTGCTTGTCTCCCCCTTGTGTAGCAATGCGCTCCGTCAGAACCAGGAATTTCAAGATGCACTCATCGAAGCCGACATCCGCATCCTCATGATGCCCAAGGCCGAAGAATGGAAAGAGGGAGATAAGATTCAACCACTGAAAGAGGTGAAAATCGAAGACCTCCTCCCTCGTAATGAAATTCAAGTGGATATGGACGCTGTCGGCACCATGTTGCGCGGAAAGAGCATCCTCATCACCGGTTCGGCAGGTTCTATCGGTTCAGAAATGGTACGGCAGATAGCCATTTATAATCCTAAGCAAATGATTCTCATCGACCAGGCCGAAACTCCTCAACACGATGTCCGACTGATGATGAAGAATGAATGGCCCGATATAGAAACCGAAACCATCGTGACAAGTATCTGCCACCGCGATCGCATAGAGCAAATTTTCAAGACGTATCGTCCTGATTATGTCTTCCATGCTGCGGCCTACAAACATGTGCCCATGATGGAAAGCAATCCTTCAGAAGCTGTTCAGAACAACATCGAGGGCACGCGCATCATTGCAGACATGTCCGTGAAATACGGGGTCAAGAAGTTTGTTATGATATCTACGGACAAGGCTGTGAACCCCACAAACGTCATGGGATGCTCCAAACGCATCTGCGAGATTTATGTGCAGAGCCTCAACCGTGCTGAAAAAGATGGCATCGTAGAGGGCCAGACGCAGTTCGTAACGACGCGCTTCGGCAACGTTCTCGGCTCTAACGGTTCGGTTATTCCTCTCTTCCGCCGCCAAATTCAGGCTGGAGGGCCTGTCACAGTGACTCATCCAGACATCATTCGCTTCTTTATGCTCATCCCCGAAGCCTGCAAATTGGTACTCGAAGCTGGCACGCACGGTAAGGGTGGAGAAATCTTTGTCTTTGATATGGGCAAACCGGTACGCATTGCCGACATGGCCAAGCGTATGATCAAACTGAGCGGAGCGCAGGGCGTTGAAATCAAATATACAGGCTTGCGCGATGGCGAGAAACTCTACGAAGAAGTGCTCAATAACGAAGAAGAATCGAAACCCACTTTCCACAAGAAAATCCGTATCGCTGCCGTGCGCGAGTATGACTACAAAGAAGCTCAACAGCAAATTGATGCGCTTGTGGCTGCCAGCCATGACTTCAATGATATGGAAACGGTGCGCATCATGAAGCAAATCGTACCAGAATATAAGAGTCAGCACTCAAAATATGAAGAGTTGGACAAAGCTACGGAAGTAGAACCCAACTGATACCGACTCTTTTCTCATCAAGCCTCTTAAAGGCACCTCATTCTCAAGGCTGCCCACTGACAGAATCCTACCGTCAGTTGGCAGCCTTTTTTGCGCACTGAAAAACAACTTTCAATCAATCCTCCCAACTATCGGACCAGTCAGACCAGTCGGACCCATCCGATAGAACTACCCGACAAGTTACCATCACGATTAACCGCCCTAAAAATTGACAGCGTATTTTCTTCAGAAAAATAAAGAAAAACAGGTGTCGGTTGAAGAGAGAGGAATATCAGTAAAAGAAAACCCTCCTTTTGCCCCTAAAAAACAAGAATCTGCTCAACTTCCGGTAATGTCTGAAAAAGTGTGTAAGATTCTCCTCGTCCTTTCCCCATGCTTGGG
>NZ_CAUTBW010000060.1:0-12988 GCF_963536905.1 uncultured Alloprevotella sp.
CTCTACGGATAAACTTTCGAATGAAGGTTTGAGATATTCCTTTTTCATTGTTCTTGTTTTTTTCTTTATAAGTGTAAAGAATTGGACTCTTCCAAAATCTTGATACCTTTTTATTGCATACTGCAAGTCTGTTTGAATAGTAATGAGAGAGGGGATATGTTGCTTGAAGGTTTTCATAATTGTTAACGCTCACATTCTAACTATATTGTCAGAATATCAGCATTCACAACGTTTCCTGCATCATGATATTTCTTTTCAGATAGTTCTTCTTTCTTTCTTTTCGTAAAATCAGTGTGCAAAATTACTTCTTTTTTTATATAATAGTATAAAAAAGCATATATATTTATTATTTCCTAGATGAAGATAGGAAAAATCATACGCTGAAAGAGTTTAGCTATATAAGCTTCTCAAGAGTGGTTCCGTAAGATCTCTTCCAAAGTTTTTCGAGAAAATTTTAGAAAAAAATAATTTTTATGGGGGAGGGGCGCATCGTGGTTGGGCGCGTAAATATCCTTATTGAATTTAAGAATACAATAAGGCTGCCAGCTGACATCCTTATTGCGTCAGCCAACACCCTTATTGTATTTTTACAAAATTATCCTTCCCCTCGCTGCTTGTTGTGCGAAAGGAAGGACAATTATTGTAGGTGGCGATATGTACCGTTAGCGTTTTGTCCGGCGATGAGGGTAGCGAATTTTCCAACCTGTCCAAAGGCACCAGGCGAGGGACAAACCTATGAGGAAAATGTAGAAGAGTGTGCCTTTGCCCAAGAAGGTGTAGATGCGACCAGTGTGGATTTCTATGCAGACATTGCGCAGCGACATTGGGAGAGAAGCCATGCGAGAAGGCATGGGAAGAGCAGTAGTGCCGCGATAGTAGTCGACAACGATGGGAGATTTACCGAAGTGAGAGGTGAATCCCGCCACGGCATTTTTCCCAAAGGGGATTCCGCGAATGGGTTCGGCGGGGCGCCCCGTGAAATAATCGGTCACAGTGCCTTTCTTCCTGTCCCAGCGAAACATACCATAGAAAGAGCCGATGAGCCACTGCCCATGCTCGTCCTTCTCCTGCGCGTTGATGCCCATCACGCTCACGGGCGGTTGCACAATCACGGCTTGCGGTTGTGCGTGTAAATCCTTGAGAGAGAAGAAACCTTCTGAGGAATAGAGCAACCATTCCTGCTCATCACTGTCATAGCGCAGCGTGCGGAGCTTATCTTGCCAAGGATTGTTGCTGTCCATGGTCGTGAAGGGGATGGGAGGAATTTTGCCCGAGGCAAGAGCTATGAGTGCTGGTGGGCGCAACATCCATCCCGTGATACAAAGAAAAAGCGTCAGGGCGATAGTGAGAGTTCCAATGTGGTTGTGCCATGCCGAAAGTTTGCGCTGTAGCAAACGTCCTCTGCCTTTGCCCAAATAAGGGATAAACCAGTACACAACGCCCGTTAGCGTTAAGAAAATGAGGACGATTGCGATGCTATCAACGAGGAGTACGCCCACGATTCCGAAAAGCTCTCCACTGTGTAAGAGCCAGACGGTGCGAAATAGCGATACTTTGCCGTCGTCGGTGGAGGCTCGCGGCAGACGGATACGGGTGAAGTTCGTGTGGGGCGATTGAGCCAAGAAAATGTGTGAGCGACCCGTCACGATGAGACTGTCGCCCAGGGTGGTGATGTCGCTTAGTTTTTCGCCCTCTTCCCGAGGCAGCACTATTTCGCTCCATCGCCCATTGGGTTGCAAACGATAAAGTCCATACTGACCCAGCGCAAAGACTTCTCCAGCGGGCGTTGTGACCATGCCGCGAATCTGACGGAAGTCGGCCCCATGGGGGAGTCCTTGGTTGAAATCCGTGACGGACGACGCCGTGCTATCCGTTCGCCAAATGCCGCTATTGCCATAGATGAGCACCTGCTTTTGCCAACGCATAGTGCCGCGCAGAAGTCCGCCGTTCCATTGTGTGTAGCGATAGTCGGAAGGGAGTACGGAGCGACTGATATTGACATTTGAGAAAAGTTCAGCATGGTTCAACACCAGTCCCGACACGCAGAACATGATGATGAAGAAACCCAATATCAGTCCAAACCATTTGTGGTGCTTGCGCCAAGCTGCCTTTTTCATTTCTTATTTTTCTTTTTATAAGTGATTACAAAAATATGAATTTTCTGCTTTATTCTTTTGTGGAGAAGCAGAAGAGAGGAAAAGAAAATTGTACACCAATGTACAAGCAGCTGTACATCGGTGTACGATTCATTCTATACTAATTTTGAAAAACTTGACTCTCATTGTGCCTTGCGCCTCTTCTTCTTAAAGTGTGGAGGAGGCGTGCCTCTTAATTTTCTTTCCCTGCCGGAGTTTGAGGAGCGTTAGTGCGTTTCTTCACCGCCCCTTTTCGCCAGAGATAGATGCCTAAGGCGATGAAAACAACGAGGATGCTGCTCATCTCGAAAGCATACTTATCAGGCTCTATCCAAAATTCGTGAAAGAAATTCATACGTCCCAAAATCTCTACGGGTGTCCAGAAGATGATGACCGTAGCGATGGACATACGGATGTTAGCTCCCCAAGAAGCCAACTTGAGTTGATTCTTAAACATGAAGATGGAACCGATCAAGCAGCCCACTCCCACGAGGAACGTGACGGGGTGGTGATCGCCGAGGAAGTTCTTATCGTAGCAGAACATCAAGAGCAAATAGAGCGCCCAAAGAATCATGTTGATTTCCATAAAGGTGACGATACTGGTGTGGCGCGTCATGGGTTGCGTGACGATAACCTTTCGTTTGTCCTTGAAACATACTTTCTGAATCCATGTGATGAAGTCGCAACCGTTTCGCGTGCTGAAGACGTACATCACCATCATCATCATCCACATACCAAAGGAAGCAGGCAAGATGAGGTATTCCGGCTTTGTCACAACTACTCCATTCTCGATTTCAGGATTCACGCCGTAGCGGCGAGCGTAGTAGAGGAAAAGAAACTCTACCCAACCTGTCCAGAACAGTAATCCGCCGATGAGTCCCCAAAGCGTTTGGCGCGTGTCGCCTTTGACAAAGACGCCTATGATGACCATGCACAAACCCACAAAGCCCAGCATGAAGCCTGCAACGTGCATCGCGCCTTCGCTCATAAATTTCTCCATCATAATCATCAACCCATGCCCCAACGGCATAGAGAAGAGAACGAGGAGAAAGGAAGCGATGGTTCTTCCCCAATAATTCTTTTTCGTTTTCGTTTCCATTTTTCTTATTTTAATTCGTCACAATAATAACTGATCTGTCCGCCCGTGTCGCCAATCTGAGTGTCGGCCTTGTACCAACTGATGAGCTGCAATTTGAAATAACGCTTTCCGTCGGCGGTTCTCACAACGTAAGTGTGGAAGGATGGTGCATAAACGGGAGGAGGGCCTGTAAAGGTCATTGCCTTTGCCAGGATGGGGTTGGCATCTGTCAGAGTCGTTGCTGGTCCTTTGTTAGGGTCGAACCAAGGGTTTTCTTCAAAGTTGAGATGGTTGGCAATGAGGTATTTGTTCCAATCGTTGCGCGACATGGTGATAGAAACCGAATGGTCGTCCACCGCCCATTGCAAATCAGCAGGGAGTTGCGCCACGGTAGTCCATTTCTCATACTGCCCGTTGCCCAAATCGGCCGCAGCTCCTTGTCCGTTGCCCGAAGTGCCACTATTGGTGCGTAGGCGGTATCCGCAGAAAGCGATGTCCCAATCAAGGCGGTTTTTCTGTTCTCCTTCGGTGATGTCTTCATTCACCTTGTTGCGGTTGAACATTTGCCCCGTGCGCAGATTGATATAGAGCCAATCGTTGGTGACGCCCGTGGAATAGCCCGTGGTGCGTGGGAGCACTTTCCCCGTGAAAGGTTCAGAGTCGTAATCAACGCAGGACGTTAGCAGAGCGGCCGCTGCTATTATGGTAAAAAGAAAGTGTCTCATTTCTTACGTTTTAATGATTTAACAATGTCGTCGACGAGGAATTCCAGCTGCATGTATCCTCTTGCTCCGCAGGTGGCAGGTACGTTGAACATGGTGATACCCGAGCCCAAAGTGTGAGGCACATAGTTGAAGATATTATCAACACCCAGCGTCACTTTCACCTTGTTGTAGAAAGTTTGCACCACAGCCAAGTTGCACAAAACATAGGCGGGGAGCGTACAGCGGAAATATGCATCGTAGCTCTTCTTGTGTTCCTCCACCCACACGCGATCTTGCACATCGAATTTCTTTTCGCCCATGAGCGAAGCACTGAAGATGGTTTTCAGACGATAGTTGGGGCGACTGAAAACATAGTCGAGACTACCCGTTGCAGCATGGGGCGAAGTGGTATTTACCTGAATGCCATTCTGCTTGCTCACATTCACATAGCTATATGTGGCGTTGAGCGTGAAGTTGTCCGTCATGCGCCATTTCAGCAGTGCTTCAACGCCCAGCATACGCTGACTGCTGAGATTGATGTATTCGAAGTTGTACTGCATATCATAGATGTGCCAGATACCTTCTATCTTTTTGCGGAAGAAATTCCCGTAAGCGTTCACGTTGATGAAAAAGCGGTCTTTGCTGTATTCTGCACCAATGGAGAAATAGTTGTTCTTTTCTGGTTTGAGCTCCTCACTACCTCTGATTTGGAACATACCCAGGTGGTCCCAATTGAAGAAGAGTTCTTTGATGCTCGGTGCGCGATACCCCATAGAATAGTTGGCACGGATAGCCCAATGGTTGTCGGGGGAGAACTTCACCGCAATTTTCGGCATCCACATGAAGCCGAACGCTTTGGAGAAGTTGGTGCGCACACCCGTGGAAAGCATCCAATGGTCGTTGGGTGTCCACTCGTCCTGCAAGAAGTATTCTGTTTCGTGGAGCGAGCGGGTGGTCATCTTGCGATTAACAAAGCGGTCGCTTGTGAGGTCGTCCGTAGTGTGTTCCACACCAAAGATCATGCTGTGTGCGGCGAAGTAGGTGCTTGTTAGCGTGAGGCGCGGTTCGAGAATACGACTTTTGTAAACTTTCTTTCGTTCGTCGATGCGCTCATGACGCTTAAAGCGGTCGTAGAAATCGCCGTGCAAACTTAGGTTCACAGAGAACCAATTCTTTACGTCGTATCTTGCTTTCATTCCCGCCATAAAGTCGCGACTCTGCGAGAAGGTCATGTCCTGAATCAAATCGTAGGAGTTGAGGAAAAACATAGAGCCATACACCTGCAAGGAGAGCTTGTCGCTGGGTTCGTAGTAGAACTTCTGCGCCACAGAGATGTGCTCCGTACCTTCAATACCCATGGGCGAACGTTCGGCCGCACCTGTCAGTGTGATATCGTGGGGGAGGAAAGGGTTGGCCTCTTTTGTGTACACTTTTTTGTCGTGTTCCGACTGGTACATATAGAACGCATCGCTTTCGCTGTACAACACATCCGTTTGTGAGGTGAATGCTCCCTGCTTCATACCGGCCGAAACCCACGCTTGCAGGTTAGGACGGTCGCTGTTTTTCTCAAACATATAGAGGAAGTCCTTGGGTTGTGGGTTCTTGTAGTTGCGCTCATTTCTTTGTGCCCATCTCATACCCGCTTGAATGTCAAGCGGCTTTGTGGCCTTTTTAGAGATGAGATTGATAACCGCTCCCGAAGCACGACTTCCATAGAGCGTACTGCTCGCGCCCTTCACAATCTCTACGCGGTCGATGGCGTGGAGATTGAAGCGTTCGTAGTCGAGATTGCCTGCCATATCGCCCGTCATGCGCTCTCCGTCTTGGAGAAACAGGACATGGCGCGCATCGAGTCCCTGCATAGAGATTTCGTTGCCGAACCCCACTTTCTGGATGTTCATACCTGGTGTTTCTTGTTGCAAGGCGTGTTGCAGGTCGCTATACCCAGCGTCCACAAGTGCCTTTCCGCCCAACACCTGCGTGGTGATGGGGGAGAGCTTCACGGGGCGTTCTGTTCTGGAACCCGTAACTACAGCTCCGTTGATATACATCACGTCCTCGTTCATCTCCACCTTGAGTTCGTTTTCGGTAAGAGGGAGAGAGCCCGTGATAGGAATATAGCCCGTCACACTTATCTTATAAAAATAGTGGGGCATATCACCCGTTTCCAAATGGAGAAGCGCCTTACCATCGGTATCTGTAACCGCCTTGACGGTATGGGTAAGTTCTTTGTTGGTAGAAAAGCTCACCAGTGCGCCTGCCAAAGGATGCCGTGTGCCTTTCTCTACCACAGTCACCTTCACCTTGTGTTGCGCCAAAACGTTCATAGAGCAGGCGAGGCAGAAGAGTAGAAATAGTATGATTTTCTTTTGCATAGTCGTTTGTTTCGGAAAAAGGGAAGTGAAAAATTCTTCATTCCCACTACCCTTTATCACTTTATTTCTTTTCACGGCTCCTTACAAGCCGTGTTCTTTCTTATAGGCAGCGAGGTCTTCTTCGAATTTTTTAAATTCCTCCTCATACTTATTGGTGCGGCTCTTATCGATGGTTTGCAAGAAACATTCGGAGCTTACGTTCATCATATTGAAATCGATGATGAAGTTGATTTCGTGCGTCTTAACATTGTAGAAGCCCTTTACCGAACTACCTTTCGATACGGAATTCTTGGCTTGGTTGTTGACTACCAGGTAGCCATCTGCACCTTGAAACTTTATCCAGTTGTCTCCCTTATATTCTTTCTTTTCCCACGAGGAGAGCTGCATGATTTTCGCATCACAAGCAAACGTGATGACAAGGGGCATTTGTCCGACTGTAAACTCGTTTAACCGAACTGTAAGGGCGTTCTTGTCTGTTTTGCTCCAACTGAAATTGACCTTCGTGGGGCAGCCTTGTGGGAGTAAGGTTTTGTTTACGCCGTTCATCAAAACACGTGTGTTGAGAACGAAATCTCCATTCAAGAAGCTCTTAGCCTCAGCCACCAAAGTTTCAGACGTATCCTTCTTGTCTAAATTCTCATCTGAAGAACAGGAACCGAGCAAGAGGAAGAAGCCAAAAATGAGTAGATACTTGATATTTGCCAAAATATAGTTGTTTAAATGTTTCATTCTTTATTGAATTTGAGGTTTTGTTTGTATCGCTTTTAGAGAGAACTCTGCGCGTGTTTTGTTCTTTATGCTTGTTTCGTCCCTTTGAAGCTGATGCTCGCTGTGAACGATATTCCCAAATAAGAAGCGTCGATACTCGTTACAGTGAAATTCAGTACATTGTTGACAACTTTACCTGATACTTTTGCGCTATATGCCGTACGCTTCCAAAGAATCTTGATGAGGATGCCTTTGTCAACTGTTTGGCTGAAACTACCATCGGGTTTCAGCACAATGTTGTTGGCATCGATGGTGACATTGCCCGGCATACGCCCCAGTTTGAACGCATCAATGTGGAGATTGATGGAAGAACCGGACTGACTCACTTTCGTGGTGAAATCCTTTGCGCCCACTTTCTTTTCTCCATTCATGTAGATGCGGGTGAATTGGCCTAAATAGTTGCCGCTGACAACCTGCTGTGCTGATATTGTTAGAGCCATGCTGAGAAGCAGCACGGCCATGAGTATGAACCGTCTTATCATGCGAAAAACCTTAGAGAATCTAAGTTTTAATAATTCACTCACTTTTTATCAGTGGATGAAGCCACTGCAAAATTGCACAGATTTGGAGAGATTCTAAATACCCTCTTATGGGGATTTTTCACCAGAAAAGAATCCAAAAGTTGGAAGAAATGGCAGAAAATCCTCTTCTAAAAAGCCTCTCCTCATTTATGAGGAGGCCGTATAGTAAGGAATTCATCACTATTCTGAAGAAAAAGACGTGTGAATACCCCCTAAAGTGTAGTGGATTTGTGATAATGTTGGCAGAAAACCAAACTCTCTGGAGGGGAAAGAGGCTGCTGTGCGACCCTACTGGTGTTGGAGGGACACTCTCTGCGGAGTCCCCCACAGGGTCCCTTTTCGGACGTCACCCGCGGTTAAGCATGGTGCGTCTCCTTCGGGGATAGTGGGTGCGTACATGGACGTTCTCTGATCTCAACCTTTCCTCCACGTGGTTACCTCTCCTTCTCTCTCCGAGAAGCGGGGGGGGTGCACGGCTATATTCTGCGAGGCGTGGATACAATAAGGGCGTGAGCTGACGCAATAAGGATGTGAGCTGACAGCCTTATTGTATTTTCAAACGCAATAAGGATATTTTCGGCCGTGTCGAGACCTATTGTGTAGCGTAGAAGAAAAAAGGAAGAGGAACGTATTTCATTTCCTCTTCCAGTTATCACGCGCTATTCCGCGAGTCGTTACAATCCATGTTGTTTCTTGTATTCGGCAAGCTCTTCTTCATAGCGTTTGAAGTCTTCTTCATAGTGCTTGATGCGACTCTTGTCGATGGTCTGCAAGAAACACTCGGAACGCACATTCATCATGTTGTAATCGACTATGAATGTAATCTGGTTTGTTTTCACATTCAGATAGCCTTCTACACCTGCGCCACTTCCTTGCTGTACTCCGGAATCATCTTTAGGATTTCCCGTAACGCTACCGTCCTTACCCTTAAACTTTATCCAGCCATCCCCTTTATATTCGTCTTTTTCCCAAGAGTTGAGTTGCATAAACTTACATTTGCATGAGAAATACACAATCAATGGCATCTTGCCTACGGTAAAGCCATCGAGCGTCAGACGAAGACTGTCCTTCTCCCAATTGAAATTAAATTTAGTAGGACATCCTTGGGGCAGGAGGGTCTTATCGACCGTGTTCATTGTCGCTTTTGTGGAAAGGACAATATCTCCTGACAAAATATCCTTTGCCTCTTTTAGGTATTCCTGAGCGGGGGCTTTTTGTTCCAAATTGTCATCACTGTTACAGGAAGATAAACCCAATGAGAACACTGCCAAGAGGCAAAGGATACATTTTACTGTTATGAATCGCATGTCGCCTTGTTATGGTTGTAGCGTACCGTCAAAAGTAACAGAAGCAGGGAAGACAGGAACAAATTGCCAACCTGCGTATGTGTCAAGAACGAAATGGAGTTCATTATTTACAAGAGAGCCTGTAAAACTGGATAATTTAATTTTAATGGGTAATCCACCATCCAACAACATCAATTTACCGGCATAACCGCCTATGGGGGTCGTTGCTGTAACAACTCCGTTGTTGATAGAAACTTTAAGTTCTACTTTGATTGTTCCTGGCATCTTGCCAATAGGTCCCACTGTACCTCTCAAATCATACAGGTTACCACCAGTGCTTGTCAATGTAAAGCTCTGATTTGTAGCATCATTGTATGATTTCCCATTCATAGTAATGTTACTCAACGTACCATTGTAAGTACCTGTCTGCGCATTAGAATTTACTGCAAATCCTAAAATGCTGATTACCGTCAATACGGTAGAAATAAATAAATGTTTCATCTTTTTTATGTTTTGTTAATTATTAATTAGTGATGACCATTCAACTCCATCTATGTAGCCACCACCACTGGTCAAGACCTTGAGATACTTCTTGATAAAGTCTTTTGTTTCCTGTCTGTCAAACACGTCTTGCGTACACGCAAAAGAGGTTTTTTTATCGTAGGTATGAAATTCCGTCAATTCCGGATAGGTAACACGACAATTCGCAGATAAACCACCAAGTTCCAAATTGGATATCATCTTAAATTTGGACAAATCTACCTGTTCTAAACTCTTCATATTCGCAAATGTTATCATATAAGATCGCAATCCGCTTTTTTCCGGTAAAGCTATCTTTTTCAAATCCGGGCATTCTACAAAAACAAGTGAGGAACCACCGGGACCATCCTGTTCCTGCTCAATCGCTCTCTGACCAAACAGGGTACTATGGCTTAAATCTATTTCGCTAATACCGCTAACCTTTACCCATAGGAGACCTGTCATGTTTGTAGCATCCTCAAGATTGATGCCTTCAGAGGCATCCACGTCTGTCAATGACAAGGTCATGAGACCGCTACAGGGTCTCAGGTATGGGAGTTTCGCTTTGTTTGTCAGGTTTACAGTAAGAAGTTTGCCGTCCCAATAAGGATTGTTCACAATATATTGTACCCCTTCCAGTGTTTCAGCAGTGGCTACTCCATACCACTTATTAAATACACAGGCATTCGACCTATCTTTGTTGCTTAACCGCTTGCTGATGTCAATATGAATACCGTCTTCATCAAAGATGCTGGAAAAATATTTTTTGAAATTAGCCCTTATATTCTCATCAGGTATCTCGCGAATGGTATTGTATTTCTGCAAGTTGCCTTTTGATGTTTCCATCTTCACGTCTATACTGCCAGACTCAATCTCAGCCTTCTTCTCTCGATAGAAACGCACAAGGTCTTTGATGTTGAACTTTGCCGTCTGTGGCAAGTACAATTTCGTGATTTTGTGCAGCTGTGTTATGGTTTCATCACCATTCTCTTCCGTCTTTACGTTCACCAGTCCTTCAAAGTCATAAATATCATTGTCTGTCAAATCTACACCGGTAATTTGTGCTGGCAGCTGAGCGAAGTCGAAAGTAGGCCCGTAGCCATTGTTGGAGAGTTTAACCTCTTTGAGATTGGGTAGAATGTCGAGTCCAGAGAAGTCGGAGAGTTTTGTTCCACTTAAGTCGAGCGAGACAGTGGATTTAACCAAATCGTTGATTTCTAACTTTCCATCTTGGGAAAAAGTGTATCCCTTTGACTTCAGAATGTTCATGAGTTCCGTGTTCTTCAAGGTCGTGGAACTGTAAGAAGGGCCGTTGTCATCGCTGCAGGAGCTGAGGCCCAGAAAGCAAAATGCCACTAAAGGCATGATTAAACTTTTAATATTCATATTTCTTATAAATGTTTTTAAGCGGTGCAAAGTTGCAAAGAGTCTTAAAAAAACTAAATACTCCATTATGGGCATTTAGAGCGGAATATGTTAAAAGAAAAATGAACAGAACCCGTAAGAAAGGACATAGCAGAAAGGTATCTCTTCTTCCTTACGAAGCCTTTCTGCTACGCCATTCATCGCTTTTTTATGAGGAGAAATGGAGGGATACCCTCTGGAGGGTAGATGAGATTTTTTGTCTTATTTGTTAATGTGAAGAATGAAGAAGTTGGGAAATCTGAGACTTCATAAAATTGCATTCAATGCAGACTTCGAAGTGTCTTATCTCTGCAAATGAACTTAGAGGAGAGAATGCAGTGGAAAGGGAAAGAATATGTATTCTGTTTTGTAGGATGATACATTGTACTTGTGTTTATTACGTGCTTTTGAGTAGAATTCTTCTGTGCTATTTGTGCTGAGATAGATTTCGAAGTACATTTGCAATAACAAAAAAGGAAACGATGAAGAAGGAGCAAATAAAGTATGAAGAATGGCTGACAACGATAGCGAATACTCGCCTTGTTTACAACACAATGGCGGAGTTGGAAGAGTTTCTCGACAACCGTTCGATACACAGTAACGGTATGAAGCGAAGTTTTGGTTCTTATCAGAAACTTCGCTCTACTTTTAGAGATCTGAAAGTGGAAGTTGGGTTGCAAACAGATAACCTCGTAAATCTGGATGATGTTCTGATTCAATATAAAAGAGCGTGGCGTTTTTTTCATGCAAATCTGTATCGTCGTGCAAAACCCGAGAATATTGCCCTTGAGTTGATGACTTATTGTTGTTCACCCAATGTGACTACCGATATAGGCGCAAAGAAAGCAGCCATCTATGCGCAAATTGTAGAGCAAGATATTAGTATTCCCTTTCTGGTTTTGATGCTGATGAAAGTTATCCCAGGCTATGATTCTAAAGAAGGCGATGTGAATGATATTTCTCGACAGTATGAAAATATCATGCAGCTAATGGAGAAGTTTATCAACGATGACTTGTTTTTTAGTAAACTTCCCCTTATCACGAGAGCAAGAGAAGAGCGGCATAAAACCCGGCTGAAGTTACTCTTCTCTGTGCAGCAGATTCTCGATACCTATATGTCATACATGAATGCCGATCTTCTTTATGATTTAGCCGACAGGATGAAAGAGGATTCAGTTGATTTGGATATTGTGGGGTATTGGAATGAGTGTGGAGGAGGACTTCTCAATACGAGCTTTTGGCACATTGAGAAAGCTCTCAATGCTGGCACATATTTTATGACCCATTGGCACAAAGATGCTGAAAACAAACTGACGGGTATCACTTATACACTCTTAATTATCAAGGACTCCAGCGGGAATCTGATTTATTATATGCTCCATCCCGAAGCCATTAAGCATAGAATGAAAGGTTTGCAGTATGGCGATGCGGACAATGTGTGGTATCATACAGATATGTTGGACTATATTCCCGAACAGCTCCCACTACTCCGGCTTATGCACTCTGGCGTGTGGCCCTCAAAGATTCTTCTCACGCGTTGTACAGAAAAGGACGTTGTTACTACATACGGCAAATGGCTGCATCATGATTGCCAGATTGTGAAGCCGTTTCAACATCTTGAATACGACTTCCGCCCCTGTCTCTATGCCGTTACCCCGACGCATCTGTACATCACATCCGAGAAAGCAGGCGAGTTCTACAAAGTCCCCAAATCTTCATTTGAAGGTTTCGACCGCATCCAACTCTCCGACAATGTTGGACTCATGACCATGAACGGTAAAATATATTTAGTCTTCGATGAGTTTATGCTTTACATCCACACCAACAGAAACGAGTTGAAGAAGCATAAAATAGAACGAGTCAACAGCATCGATTAGCTGTTGACTCGTTAGGGTTAGAAGTTACTTGAAGTGGAAATATGTACAAGTGAGAGTCTTTCTCAATGTTAAAGAATAGAGGCCTTGAGGTCTGAAAAATTAAATTGGGCTTATATGACAAAAAGAGACCCATTTTAGGTCTCTTTTTGTCACTTATGCCCATTTTTGATACATAGCCATTGTGGCGGAACCATTTGTGCGCCCAGTTGGGTACCATAAAGATATAGCCAGAGATGTCTTCGTGTGGCGCACAATCAAGTTGGTTACCTATGATGTCTGCAGCTTCTTGTACAGATGTTCCGTATAAACGTGCTAATTCTT
>NZ_CAUTBW010000061.1:0-12714 GCF_963536905.1 uncultured Alloprevotella sp.
CTCATAGATCTCGCTTTAGGCAAAGTCTGATCACGCACAAATGCAAGTAAGCGTACAAGTACAACAATGCAAAGCCCTGCTGCAAGAACCGTTTCAACAGTAGCTATTCCGTCAAGCCACTGAAGTGGCTGGCCAAGATCAGCTAGACACGCTGATGTTTGCTTGCACGCAATAGCACTGATTACAAAGGGGAAAGTAAACGCGGCATGGCTGGGAAAGAACGGTTTTGTAAGACATCTGATGCACCACACAAAAGAAACTACATAAATAATTGAAGCGATTGCAAGCATAACCAAAAGAAACGGTACAGACTTTGGCGAAATAGATTGAATATATCCCGCAATACAAAGACTTGTTGGAGCTGCATAAATGCAAGCGAGCGACTCAGCAAAATCAGGTACTGGTCCATATTTTATGTACTTTATGCTTACTACTATAAAAAGCACCACGAGGCAGATAAATCCAAACCAAAATGCAACCGTGCCAACACTTGTTTCAAAGGTAAACGCCGGTGCCGTAACACTAGCAACAACAATGCCTACATACACAATGAACCAGCTGGCGTGCACATTCTCCCAATTAAATTTTGCAATATATCGAGAAGTAAATAGAGCTATGCACAGGATGTGTAACGCAATTCCTACAAACCAAAATAATTGTGCTGCATCACCAATATCGGCCTTCATATACACCGAAATCAGCATAACTGCCATCGGATATGTTGCGGCAACTGAAAGCCCAATTGGATCCGAGAGCTCTCGCAACACAGTTTTAGTCGACACCATAAATTTGAGGGTATAGAGAGCTAAAAGAACAATAGAAATTATGCCGCAGGCAAGATAGATGCCTTCAAAAGAGTTCTTGAAAAGATTTCCAAGTGCTGCAAAACCTAATGCAACACCACAAATAGCAACAGGAACTTTTTGGACATAGTTCATATGAATTCTTCTATCTGTTTAGGAATCTTTTTTCTAACTTGAACACTTATACGATAGTGTATCTAAATGACCTCTTAAAGCTAAAATCTAATGAACCTCAACAACGACTTTCTGCCTTAATGAGCATCGACGTTATTTCTAACAACAAACGTCCACAAAGATGAAAACGCAACGTGTACTAATAAAGTATGCCAGAACCGGTAGGTAGCCCGGTCGTCTCGTAAATATGAGATAAGTAACCTTCTCTATTTAAGGTGTCCGTTCTTTGTGTAACCATATTCAAGGCGGAATTCCATGAATCGATTCAGCATTACGCTGACTATTTTATTCGATTCTCTAAATAATATTCACACAGGTATCTCAGATAATAAGGTCATAGAGCTTTTAATTCCCATACACTACAACCCCAAAGCAGAGCGCATAAACTGCGCTCTGCTTTCGAGAAAACGACATTATCTGACACATGAAAATCTGTGATTCATAACACAAACCAAACCTATCTCGCCTGAAAAATTGCTAAGAAAGATTTAGAGCCTATCTATAAACTCAAAAAACTTTCAAGAGCCTTTCGAAACAGAGGGTAGTTTGATTACATCTTCCCTTGCGGCAACAAATAAATGGCTTCTCCATCTGTCAAAATTTCAGCCTTTTTATTGAAAAGTATGTTTACATTAACAAGACCTTCTACAAAGGGTTTAACATTTACAGCTTTTGCACTAGGCATATTTTCCATAAGAACATGGATTTGATTCTTTTTAATTCTATCGAGGTTTTTGCTCATACCAATTAATGCTTCATCGATAGGAGTTGCATCTCCGACAGGCGTTTTTTCAATGGCTTTTCCAAGATAACTACCAGCACCAGAGAAAATTCCAAGTAATTGCTGCTCTAGAGTTCCTCTTCCTTTGCCTTCTAGCAGATTATAAGCAGTTGTGTATACCTTGCGATATTCAATGGATCTGTCATCTATCTTCTTTGCTACCGCATTTAGATATTCTTTATTGTAGTTTTCAAGCAGCAATGCCTCAAGAAAAGAGCTAAATGAAAATAGATATACAGCAATCTGGTAATCTTTCAAGAGTGAAAGAATCTTAAGTGCACGCTTTTCAGTAGCCGCATCAAGATCTATTAATTCTTTATCCTCAAATATCGAAACAATTTGTTCTTTAAAGAAAAGAATATCCTGTTCAGCATCTTTTCGTATATCCTGAACTAGAATGTGTTTATTAGTTTTGTATGTATCGTTATCTATATTGAAATGATAGTTCTCAAGGATGTCTACAAGAATCTCCAGGTTACCTCTTCTCTTTGCCTCATCTTTCTGACGTAAATATTCGAACATTTCTTGCTGAGTTTGCTGGATTAAATCAAACTTCCTATTTATTTCGAATAGCACAACAGCAACAGCAAATAATTCCGGATTCTTGGAAGCCGCTATCTCTATTCCATCAACCGGAATAAGTTCTGCCGGCTTTGATCCACCGTTATTCATTTTTGCAAAGGCACCAACTATTTTTCCATTTTTTAGTGTCTTAAGTGCCTTTGCACCTTGAGGGAGAACTACTTTATAGATGCCCTCAGCAACCATATTTGCCGAACGACTGCTCTTCAATATAGAGTCTATTAACATACCAAAGGAAGCAATTTTTCCAAATGGAATCTTTATTGCGCTATCCAAAATACTACAATCATTTATCTCGACCTCCTCTAGTACAATTCCAGCTTGCTGGAGTAGCTTATCCGAAGGCCTTTGAATCTCCCCACTCATAAAACTCTCCTAAAGACTACAACCTAACCCAACAATCATAAGTCGATTATAAAATTTTCAATATCTAAACCCATAAAAGTTAAATACAAGAGCTACTTAATAACCAACGTTTATCTGAAATTATATCTAATAGATGTCGCAATGCGAAAAGCTCTTAGTCTTCTACTTGAGTTATAAACTCTCTCATGCTATTTCAATTAACGAAAATTCGCCTAGTCAAAATCTTCAATTCCCACAACTCTTGTCCCAGCTAAATAATCATGAATTGCAAGGTGGTTTTTTGTAATTACAACCATTACCGCTGAAAACATAGTTAATAGGTACATTACTATGAAAACATAGCTTTCAATATAAAATCCAGACACCAGCGTAAGTGCCTGAATAATATATCTCGTCGTAATAGTCGAAACACCTTCAATCAGAAGGAGGCCAGGTATTGCCCTAATAACTAGCTGCTTTAGTTCTACTTTATTTCCTAAACTAGTCTCACATTGCAATTTAAATAACTTTTTACCTGGTGTTTGGCCTGGCCAAATTTTCCAAGGGATTACTATGTAATAAACGATAAAAATCATCAAGGACAGTATGCAGCAAATGTAAGCAAACATATTTGAATATCCAAGTGCACTAAAAACATACAGATCGCTGAACATATCAGAGCTATGAGTTACTAAGGCAAAAATTAGAACCTCTGGAAAACCAATAAGTAGACCTGAAAGCACCCAGTCGACAGCATATGCATAAAATCTACGCATGGGAAATTTCCACATCATAGTTAACTTACGTTTTGACTTTAAGCTCAAAGATCTTGTTGTATTTTTATGAGTCACTTTATTCCCCATCAAAATCCCCTATAAACTTAGACTATCAATACCTTTTGCAAAACGGCGTAATCCATCGTTTAACTTTTCCCTAGGACATCCAACACACATACGTAAATATCCTGCTCCTGAATTACCGTATGTCTCTCCAGGCATAATTCCAACATTTCCAATATTAACTAATGCGTCCTGTAACTGTTTTGAAGATACTTCCAAAGAGCTCACATCAATCCAAGCTAAATAAGTTGCTTCTGGAATTTCAAATTTTATATTCGGATAGCGATCTGAAAGGAAGCTCTTTATTACCTGCATATTGCCAAGTATGTATGAACACAGATCATCAACATAAACTTCGCATTTGTTATACGCAGCCATCGTTGCATATAGTCCCAAAGTACTGCATGAATTAAGAAAATCAACATGCCTAGTTTTATTTAAGAATGCTTCACGAACTTTACTAGACGGAACGACCACATATGACCCAATAAGACCAGGTGTATTGAAAGTTTTTGTGGGGGATGTTGCGACGACCACTCTTTCATATTCTTTTAACTTAGAGATTACGCTGATATTTCTTCTGCCACACAAACTAATATCAGCATGAATTTCATCTGAAATAATCCAGAGATTATGGCTTCGACAAATATCGATAATCCTATTTAGCTCTTCCTTTGTCCACATACGTCCGGTGGGATTATGTGGAGAGCATAATAACATTGCCTTGCAAGAAGCTGCTAACTTATCAAGTTGCTCAAAATCAATCTCAAAAGTTTTATGTAAACAATCCACTGAAGCGTGCTCTAAATTAGGTAAAAGAATGCTTCTTACAAGTGTTCGGTCATTCCCTTCTACTACTCCAGGAAAAGAATCATACATAGGGTCGAAACATAAAACTCCATCGCCTGGATCTGTTAATAATCGAATTAACAGAGAAACTGAATACATCACAGAAGGACTGTATAAAATCCAATCCTCATCTACACTGGCGTTGTATCTTCTCTCAAACCATGATGCAATTGAGCCCTTAAAATCATGATGATTCCATCGGGTATAGCCAAACTGTCCTCGAGCTGCAACTTCAGTAACTACATTTAAAACTTCTTCAGGAGGCAAAAAATCAGTATCAGAAATTGAAAAAGGCAAAATACCGGATTTGCCAAATCTATCCTGAATAAAATCCCACTGAGTGCAATATGTTCCATAGCGATTTTGAATTTTATCGAAATCGTATCCCATTTAAACTCCTAAGATTATTGGATCAGTTGTTGTTTTATTAAGAGATACGCCAACTCCATTAATTACAGCAACGTCATTTTCAATTCGAACTCCACCAACACCAGGAATATATATACCTGGCTCACATGACATAACCATGCCCTCTTTAAGAATAAAATGTTTTCCAGGCCTCAATAAAGGCAGTTCGGTTGAATTATCTATTCCAATTCCATGACCAAGACCATGTCCAAAATACTCTCCGTACCCAGCCCTCAAAATGACAGAACGCGCACATCTATCAACTTCTTCAGAATCAACTCCAGCTTTAATAGACGAAATACCCGCGTTCTGGGCGCTTTGAACAATGTTATAAATCTCTAGTATCTTTGTATTAGGCTTCCCTAAAAAACAAATCCTGGTCATATCTGACTGGTAATTGTCAATCTGAATTCCAAAATCAATCATCACATGCTCACCGCGTTTTAAAGCGCGCGATGTAGGCCTACAATGAGGATATGCAGTACGCTCGCCAATGCCACAAATAGTGTCGAAAGACATTTTTTGTGCGCCTCTACAAATAGATTTATATTGAACTAAGGCACTAATTTCATACTCTGTCATTCCTTCTTCAATTTGAGAAGATACTTCCTTAAAGATCTCATCTGTTATATTTACTGCTTTTCTGATTTTTTTAATCTCTTCCGATGTTTTAATCGCACGCAGTAGCGTAAGTTCCTTATCGAGAAGAACAACACTTTTAAATTGCTCTGATAATTTCAAATACGTACTTGCTAAAGTTGATTCAGATTCAACTCCCAGGCATTTCCAGTTGTACTTTTCCGATAACTCGTAAAGCTTCACATAAATAGCCTCTTCAGACTGGCTTGCTAACAATTCAATCGTTAAATCATGTTCCTTCTCTTTTGCTTCTGCAAAATATCTTTGATCAACTAAAAGGCCTTGATATTTACGACTTACGATGATTGAGCAGCCACTACCATTTAGTGTACCGAGCCAGTTCTTTATTGTCTTGCTTTTAAGAAGAAGGACATCAACGGGCATATCATTCAAAAGATCTTGAAGTAAATTGACATTCCCATTCATATATACTCCTCTTCTTAAACTGTTCTTAACTGAAAAAGATGAGACTAACTCTTCAATAGAGTTAGTCTCATCGAAGCACGCTAACTAAATTCCAAGATCCATTTCTTCAAGAAGCGCCTCATCCTCTTCAGACAAAATGCTGCTTGAATTCTCTTGTTCTTTCTCAATAAATCTCTGCTCATAAGCTTTGAAGAACGGATACCAAAGAGTAATAGACAGTATCATCTGAACTGCGTTGACCACAATCGATCTCCAGTCAAAGTTCGTCAAAAAACCTTCAAGGAAAACTCCGACATAAGGTGGTGTAAAGAACGATTTACCCATTAAGCCAAGCCATTGAGCCCAGCCACCAAGCGATCCAATAATTCCTCCACCAATAACATAAGGAATAAAGTAGAACGGATTGAGAACAATTGGAGCGCCAAACAAAATTGGCTCGTTGATTCCAAACAAAGCTGGAATAAATGCTACTCGTCCGATTTTCTTAAGCGCATCAGACTTAGAGAGCATGCACCAAAGTACAAGACCAAAGGTAACTCCAGTACCGGTGAAATTACCAAATGCAGACTCAGGTCCAGGACAGAAGAAGTGCGTAAGTGGAAGTCCTGCTTGATAATTTGCAATATTTTCTGCCAGGAATTGAGTAGAAATTGGACTTGTAATTGGGCTGAGAACAGACGGATGGATACCAAAGAAGAACAGCAAACAATGAAGCATCTTTAAGAAAGTGTATGCCAATGGATTGTCCATCGAACCAACTAAAGGTGCAAATAGATTTGTAAAAATCAGAGGAGGCATTACTCCAAAAACGTTTGTGCACACCAAACGTATTGCTAAAAATACACCAATAATGATGATAGAAATTGGAATCATTTCAAAGGAACGAGAAACAAAGTCTGGTACAGACTCTGGCATTTTAATGGTGAAGTTACGCTTTTTGCACCAGCGGAACAATTCGACTGCAACAATGGCTCCAAACATAGATGCAAATAAGCCCTTAGCTCCTAAGTACTTTGTTACCAAAGTACCGTCTTTTGAAAAATCGACAGCAAGCATCAAAAATGCAATTAACGCCATACTCATGCAGCCAGGTGCATCAAGTTCATGCGACTTCGATAGGTGATACCCAATAAGAACCGAAGCATAAAGCGCCATCATTCCCATTCCAACAGTGTTTGCAAGCTCAATTGCAGAGGCATTTGCAACGATCCATTGAGAAAGCGGATTTTCCTCACCAATCATGTTTGGAATTGCACCAGGAATCAAACAGAAGCTACCAATGATTAGTAAAGGCGTTAAGCCAACCATAGCTTTTTTAATTGCGCTTAAATGAATTTCCTTATCCATCCAATTTGCTACAGGAGTTAAATAACGATCAATTACCGCTGTAAACCCATGAGTATTCTCATTCATAATAATTACCCCCTCTCAGAGGCAAGTTCGATTTTCTTTTGTTCAACTAACACTTTTTTGAGTACTGATACGCCGTCCATTTGACCATACGTAGCTGTATCAACAACAATTACTGGAATGTTTTTGTCACCCAATGCATTCTTTACACTCTCGAATTTGTGAGCAATTTGAGGTCCAAGAACAACTGCATCGGCATCACTAACCTCCGAGTCTAAAATATCAACTGGAATCGCGATAAACTGGAAGTCAGATTCATTAAGCTTTGGACTTGCTTTTACTCCAGCTTTCATGGCATCCATAAGCATCGTGGTTGATAAACCACCGGCACAGCAGAGCACAATCTTCATTTCTTCCTCCCTTTCTTTTTTGGCATTCTTAACGAATGCACATTGTTATTTGCGGTTCTGAATCTCAAAAACATCAACAAGTTCTTCAATCAGATCTCTAGCGAGTTGAGCAGCCATATAGTGATCTTGTGCATGAGCCATTAAAAGCGTCATTGCAGGACGATCAGCTTCTGGAGTATTGAGCTCGGCTGATATAAGTTCTGTTTGAGCCTTGTGGGCAGCCAAGTCAATCTGTTTTGCTTGCTCAAGCAAGCTATGAGCTCCTTGGTAATCCCCCTCCTTTACTTTTCTCAATGCTTCAATTGCCTTTGATCTACTCTCCCCTGCTGAAGAAATCATCGTGAGGATTTTGATTTCGCTTTCGTTCATACTTAAGCACTTCCCTCTTTCCTCAAATTCCCATTAATTTGTAAGATCTCTTAATACTTTCTCTGTAAAATTGCTGCAAATTAGCTGAATGACGTGAGCAGCAGTTTTTAAATCTTTTAACTGCACAAAAGAGCAACTTCCATGACAATACCTAAGGGGAATACCAAGTACCATTGCCAATCTTCCTGCGTTAACTAAATGACCTGTTCCAGCATCAGTACCACCACCAGAAAAAATATCTTTCTGGTAAGGAATATTTGCATCTTCTAAAAGTTTTTGTATGTAAGACAAAAGACGGCGTTTCGGAGCTAATGTTTTATCGTAATAAACCAACATTGGACCAGCGCCTAAGATTCGATGGTTTTTAAATCCGCTACCAAGTCCAGAATAATTTGCTGTATCAATTGCAACTAATAAATCTGGTTGAACGAGCTCTGTTACAGTTTTTCCTCCTCGTGCCCCAACCTCTTCACTACTTGTAAAAGCAAAGTAAATGTCACAAGGGTAAGAATCAAAAAGTTCCTTAACTGCCTGTATGAGAACAAAACAACCGGCTCGGTCATCCATGGCTTTTCCAGAAACTATTCCGTTTTCATGAACCAATGCGTCTGTCGCAAAGTAAACAAAATCGCCTTCACTCACGCCTAATACTCGAACATCGTTCTCACTAGAGCATCCAATATCCACGTAACTTTCCAAGACCTGATTAGATTTATCCCTAATTGAATTAAGTACGCCACGAACTTTTCCTTGAGAGGTATGAATGCGAACAAGCTGCATATCCTTGCTCGTATTTACAACATTTCCGATTGGCATTACATATAACAAGCCATCATCAGAAATAGATCTGACAATAAAGCCAACTTCATCCATATGAGCCATAAACATAATTTTTGGAGATCCGCTTGGACCGGGCTTATGAAAAATAAGGCTACCAAGTCCATCTCTAAAAGTTTCACTTAAATACTTAGTGCACTCGGCTTGTATCAATTCACGGACTTCGTCCTCATTACCGGCCAACGCATCAGAGTTACTTAGCTTTACAAGAAGATCAACATCCATCTTTACTGACCTCCATCTTTTTTATCTGATTTACAAATTCTTCAGCACTTTTACAAGACTCAAGCAGTGAAATTTCTTCTTGGTTATTCATTAGTGAAAATAAAGAAGTACTAATAGCTTTATAAGCCTCAATGGATTGTTTGGTTAGACATATAAGAAAAATAACTCTAACCTCTTTTTCCTTTTTATTCCTGTTAATACGAACCGCTATTGCATCCCGTATTCCATGAGGCTCTACAGGATGGGGTGCGCAAATACCATTCAAGAAAATCGTATTAGAAAATTTCTCCCGCACTTTGACAGAATTGACGAACGCTTCATCTGCATATCCAAGGCGTACACAATCAATACACGCTTCATAGACTATATCTTGATACGTATTTTGATCAGAAACAGCAAAAAGCTCGGGTTCTATCAGAGAAGATAAAGTGTATTTTGTTCCACAATCTTGGTTTACATCATAATTACTATGTCGAACAGCATTACTAATAGCAGAAAGATCAGAGGAACTTAAAATCTCATTTATATAGATTGTTGGAGCACAAGGCTTTTCTAGCAATGGGACCATGGATATTATTAAATCTGGATTCAATTCTACAAGCACTCTTTGGTCCAAATAAGACACTGTATCAATTTGGGCATTTGGGAATATACCGCTAAGCTGCATTTTCACAAGTGTGGCAGATCCTCCGCCAGTTGCACAAACAACAACGATATGAGCAATGCTAAAAAGACGATTCTGACGTGTTCTTTCCTCATGAGCAATAAAATGCATTGCAATCAAAAATACTTCGTCTTGTGTTGGTTCTACACCAAAATTACTATAAATTTTTTCACACAACTGAACAGCAAAATCCATGCTGAGCGAATTTCCTAATTCACTTTTTTCAGCAAATGAAATAGTAACTGTTTTCCCAGCAAGTAATCTTTTCACAAGAAGTGCTATATGTGCTTCTAACATTTCTACGAACGTCTTATCCTCTAAAAAAGACGTTTGATACTCCTCATCAATACCTGTGAGAAATGAAATAATAACCGGGCTTACTTCTGAGATAGCTGTAGTAGGAGCATCTTCTAGACTCGGAAGCTGTCCTAACGCTTTCGCAATGCATAAAACATCTACCTTGGTAAGCTTTAGACCAAGTTTCTTATAGATCTCCTCAGAAATTAATTCTGCTAAATCAAGGAATTTAATTGGAGTAAGACTTAACTCTCGCTCCTCGTTTGTATCTCTCACAATATTAGCTGCGCAAATAGTTACAAAGGCACAAAGAGCGCAAAAATCTTCATATCTAAGATTTCTTCCAATCTTAGAAAGGCATGAGAGAAGAATGGTCGATATTTTTTCTTCTTTATCAATAGATTCTCTAATTGCGGAAACTATTAAAGGCGATCCTGCCAAAAGAGATCTAGCTAAAAAGAAACGAATGTCATCCGGTTTTCCGACTGCACGTGTGCCATGATGGCGAGTACGTTGAATGTCGATTCCAAAATTTGAGCCTATTCGGGATGCTTCTTGAAGAGCCATATTCACTACCGGAACACTCAAATCAAAATTGACTGCAAGATCTTCTGCACTTACAAATCCCCCCGAAAGGACCAAAGCTTGAAGAATAGTTTTTGATCGTTCAGATGGCTCTATAAACTCTGAATGAGATAAAAAATCTAAAAAGGAAGTAAATAAATCTGAATCTTTTACTAATAGGCGTATTCCTTTGCCTCGTTCAGACACAATCTGAAAACCATGATTATGTTGGGTAGAACGTAAATCTGATAAGTCTGATTGAACAGTGCGCTCTGAGACATTAAATTCATGAGCGAGCTGTGAGACAGAAATAGCCTCTGATGTCCTACTAAGCTGATTTAATAACCTGCTAGTACGCACCTTTCCGCCTCCCCCAACATTAATTGTCTTAAGCGTAAAGATTTTTATAAGGCTAGTAAAACATCAAAGTTGCACTTTATTGTGCAGAAAAGTTCATTATTCGGTTAAAAGAACAACTCTAGCGGTAAACGCTAGAGTTGTTCCAAAATATCATTTATCTAATTAAACACTAAGTTTTGGCGGAAATCTAATTACTTCTCTTTCACCTTCTCAGCATATAATTTAAAAAGATGCGCAACTATCTTTTCTTCATCACCATTAAAGTCAACTCCATATGCAGCTTCAACTGCAGCGTCGAGCGCCTTGTGAGCGGCCAGTAGGTCCGCTGGCATCAGTTGCGGGTCATAAAGGATTGCGAGCGAATCACCGGGATGGTTCTCGCGGACATCCAGCACGTCTTGCGCACAGGCTTCGATAGTCTCACGCTGCTCGGACGTGGGGTCGGGCCAGATGAAGTTGTTGTAGACCATATCTTTTGAATAACGGTAATCGCTCTTCATGCGACCAGCGGTTTCCGAAACCCATAGGTTGTGCATGCGACTCATCAATACCGCAAAAGTGTAGATGGTAGCATTGTCAACAAAGAAGCACGCATTCGTATAAACGCACTTGGCTGGCATGAAGCACATCGGGATATAACGACGTCTGCTGGATGAGACAACAGGTATGACTACGCTTTTTCCAGTAGGAACTTGCGATTGGAAAAACTTGGTCGGGGTGTCCTTCAATACATTCGTCGTTGGCTTATCGCTGTTCGCCCGATAGTCACGTACGCGATGAACCCTCTCGAGAACAAAAGGCATTTGCTCAATCTTTTCGATTGAGCACTTCTCCAGATACAAGCAGTATTTTGGTTCAGCTCCATTCAACAAATCACGAGCGTTCCAATATTGATAAACATAAGGCTCCGCATTAGGCTCGTTCGCCAAAAACATATCCCTTTCTTCCTGCGACGGTAAAACAAAACCTCCTCCGTCAATGAGCTGAGCGCCTTTCTTTATCTCCTGAACATCACACAAAGGCTCACGAGCTTTCTCGACAACAACACTTGTATTTGACTGCAAATATTGATTTATGGATGCACATTCATCCAAAGAGCCGTCCTCTCGCACCAATCGCTTTACCGCTTGCTCAGTATAAGAGAACCCAACAATGACCACATGAACATGCGCCTTGTCTTGTGCCTCACTTGTCCAATTGAAGGTCTGCTGACCGAAATTGATATGCATCTTTGCCTTATCAAGCAAATACCCCCAAATCAAAGAGGCTTGCAGACCCTGGCAAATCGAATTAGTAGAAACGAAAGCAGCTTCAATTGACTGATTATCCCTCATGTAATTCGACGATTTGAAATACCAGCAGCTTACATAATCAAGCTGCTTATTCTTCTTAAACGGGATGACAGCATCCATGTCAGACTTGTTCGATGCAGTTAAAAACTTCATTCCTACAAATGGCGGATTACCCATAATGTAGTTGCATTCAGCTGCTGGTAATACACTATTCCAGTCAATGCGTAGAGCATTGCCTTCAACAATATGAGCCTTTTCACTTAAGGGGAAATCATCTCCACCAGCATCATAGAACATTGATGTTTCACCATTTGCTTTAAGGCGGCTAATCCAAAGGGCGGTCTCAGCAACAGTTACAGCAAAATCATTAATCTCAATGCCATAAAACTGACTCAAAGAAACACGCTTTCCTGTCTCTTCTTCATCTCCAAGGCTAAGGCCAGTTTGTCCTTTTCTAAGCTCATTAAGAACCGTATCTTCCAACTTACGAAGGCATGTAT
>NZ_CAUTBW010000062.1:0-12128 GCF_963536905.1 uncultured Alloprevotella sp.
GAAAAAATCCCTCCGTTTGTCCTTTTTTATATATTATGGATTACTTCAATACAACTTCAACTGGACAATGGTCAGAACCAAAAATCTCATTGTGGATGGAAGCTGAAACTAACTTGTCATTCAGACTGTTGGAGACGAGGAAATAGTCGATACGCCACCCCGCATTTTTTTCTCGAGCACGGAAGCGATAAGACCACCATGAGTAAGCGCCCGTCAGGTCGGGATTGAAAAAGCGGAAAGTATCAGTAAAGCCTGCATTAAGAAGCTGTGTCATCTTTTCGCGTTCTTCGTCCGTAAAACCTGCATTACGGCGATTGGTCTTCGGATTTTTAAGATCTATCTCTTGGTGAGCTACATTCAAGTCGCCACAAACAATCACAGGCTTCTTCTTGTTCAACTCCAAGAGGTATTCTCGGAAAGCATCTTCCCAGGTCATGCGATAGTCAAGACGGCGCAACCCATCTTGAGAGTTTGGGGTATAAACCGTAATTAGGAAAAAGTCCTCCATCTCCAGCGTGATAACACGTCCTTCATGGTCGTGTTCTTCACAGCCCAATCCGTAGGTCACATTGAGCGGATGATGTTTTGTAAAGATAGCCGTTCCCGAATAGCCTTTTTTCTCAGCGTAGTTCCAGTAGCTTTCGTACCCTTCAAAGTTGATATCGAGTTGTCCCGCCTGCATTTTTGTTTCTTGCAAGCAAAAGAAGTCTGCGTCTAGGTTTCTAAAAGCTTCGCGGAAACCTTTTCCATCGCAAGCTCTTAGTCCATTCACATTCCAAGATATAAATTTCATACGTTTTTTATAAGTGTAAGATTTCGCTTCCTCTGCAGAGAGTGGGGTAAAATCTGAGTTTGAGAGAGTACAAAAATATGAAAGTTCTCTCATATTTGCAAAGTCACATGGTGAAAAATGACTAATTTTGCGCAGTACACAGTGTTCTGTGGCTTTTTATCAACCCGCAAAAGAAACAATGAGAAAGTATATATTTTTATCTCTTGCTGCAGCTCTTTTCTCCCTCGGGATGCAGGCTCAGCCACGTATTAGTTTTTCTGAAACCCAGCACGATTTTGGTCAAATCATGTGGCGTAATCCAGCACAAACTATTTTTCGTGTTCGCAATACAGGCAACCAGCCATTGGAGATAAAGGCTGTGGAACCAGATTGTGGTTGCACGTTGGTGAGTTGGGACCAAACCTCGATAGCTCCAGGAGCGGAGGGCAAGATCATTGCTAAATATGACGCCGAACTTCTTGGACATTTCTATAAAGGTATCGCTGTTTATACCAATATAGGCGAGAATCCTTATTATCTCAATCTTGTTGGCCATGTGGTGATGCCAAGTGAAGGTAAAGCAGACAACTTTCCTGTTCATCTTGGCGACAAATGGCTCTCCACAGAGAATGTGGAGTTTGATGATGTGCGTCGTGGCGATCGTCCCGAACGTACCGTGGAGGTTTTCAATGCAGGGAAGAAACCTATGACGTTGGGGCTGATGCACCTCCCTCAGTATTTAGATGCTGATATTCAGCCCACAGTTCTTCATCCAGGTCGTAAAGCAAAAATAAGACTCACCTTAAAGTCGGATGTGGTTATGAGTATGGGCTTAACGCAGGCTTCCATTTATCTTTCCACCTATACGGGTGAGCGCATCAATCGTAACAACGAAATAAATGTGAGCGTCACGCTTCTTCCTGACAATAATTATTCGGAAGCTACTTTGGCATTAGCTCCCATTGCGCACTTGGATAGTACGCATGTAGAGCTCGGTTCGTTAGGAAACAAGAAACGACTTCATACTCAACTCTTTTTGTCGAATGAAGGGAAAAGTCCACTTTCTGTGAGTGCTTTGCAAGTGTATAATGCAGGAATCTCTGTCAGTCTCGACCGTCGAGAGATTAAACCAGGTGAGAAGGCAAAGATGAAAATTATTGTAAATAATTCAACACTACAGTTCAAAGGTCGTCGTCGTATTTTGCTCATTACCAATGACCCGAGAACACCGAAGTTAGCGATAGATGTGAACGTAAAAAAGTAAAGGAATAATTTGGTAGAACAAAAACAAAACTCTACTTTTGCACCCGCAATCGGAAAGTAGCGCAGTTGGTAGCGCACTACGTTCGGGACGTAGGGGTCGGGCGTTCGAGTCGCCTCTTTCCGACAAAACAAAGATGCGGTGGGATCTTTGGAAAATATGAAATTACCGTTGTCCTTACGGGGACGATATGGGACGGGGCGTAAGAATTATGGAGTCTGAGAGGAGTGAAATGTTGGCTTCCTATCAGGAGGTTTCTTATTCGTTGCCCCGTTTCCATAAGGGGAAAAATCCTTATGTGGACTTTTATCAAGTAGATCCGCGAACTTTGCGGATGCGAAGAAAGAAGTTTCTGCTACGGGGGGGCCGTGATGCTGTTTTGTTGGAACAGCGTGCTGCGGATTTGGTTGCTTTACTCACAGAGCTTTTGCATTCTGGTTGGAATGCGTGGGACGATGCTACGAGGGTGAGTGCAGGTCCTTGGCGGCGGGGTGAGATTTCTTGGGAGAATTTGGCGCGGACATATCGCAAGGAGATGTCGTGTTTGTGTTCTCGTGGGATTTTGAAGCTTTCTACGCTGGAGACTTATTTTTCTTACTTCGGTTGTTTCGAGGAGTTTCTTCGATTTCGTTTGCCGAGGGTGCGTTGTGCTGGGGATTTGGATCGTGGACTCTTGGTGGAGTTTTTGGATTATCTCTTTTTTGAGCAGCGGCTTTCGGCGCGGACTCGGAACAACTACTTGACGTGGTTTAGGACTTTTGTTACTTTTCTTCTGGATAAGGGTTACACGTCTTCGAATTTTACTCAGGGTGTGAGGAAGTTGCGTGAGGCTCCGAAGTTTCGTGAGCAGATGTCGGCGGCTGAGCTCCGCAGGATTGGTGGGTACCTTCGGGAGAAGGATCCGTGGTTTCTGTTGGCTTGCATGCTTGAGTATTATACTTTTATTAGGCCGGAGGAGCTTTGCTCTGTCCGGCTTGGTGATATTTATTTGCGGTCGCAAAAGATTTATCTTTCTGGTCGGTACACGAAGAATCGGCGTGATGGGATGGTTGGTTTGAACCGTCGCACGATTGATTTGATGTTGGATTTGGGTGTGTTCGACTTTCCGGATTCTTATTTTTTGTTTGGTACGTGTCGGTTTCGTCCGGGTCCTACGCGGAAGCGTGGTGCGATTTTTCGTAATCGTTGGGTTTTGCTTCGTGGGGAGTTGGATTTGCCGCCGTGTTATCAGTTTTATTCTTTGAAGGATACGGGGATTCGTGATTTGGCGAATGCGCGTGGTATTATTGTGGCTCGTGATCAGGCGCGTCATGCTGATGTGCGTACTACGAACCGTTATTTGAAGGGTTTGGATTTGACGGTTCACGAGGAGACGAAGACTTTTGAGGGGGCGTTGTAGTCTTGGCTCTTGGTTGTGCTCCTGTGTGTGTCGGGGGTGCAAAAAAAAGAGAGTCCTGCTACCCTCTATCTACCTATCTCCGAGAGAGATTGTTGTGGGCCTTTCGGCTGGCACGAGGGGCAGGACTCTTGTTTTTTTTATCGTTTGGACGATTTGGGAGTCGGGACGATTTTGTTTTTGTATATCTCGCTTTTGGCGGGATAGGTGTTAGTACTGCTCTCTCGGGGTGGGGATAGATGTTTGCAAATATGTGGTGTTTTTTGTGTACTTGCAAACTTTTTTGTGATTTTTTTTATTTCATGGCGAGTTTTTTGGGGGTTTGTTGGTGTTGTTGGTGCCATTGTTGGAGTGCTTGGCAGGTTTTTGCGTAGCATTCTTGTAGGCTCATGAGGCCGTTGTTGCGTGGCGTGGTGGTGGGGTTTGTTTTCATTTTTTTTCCTTTTTTTTGTTAGCATTTGGCGGATATAGAAACGGCCGCCGATCCGTTGCTAACAAAAAAAAGGCTTTGCTCCGAGGAGTAAAAAACTTATTTTTACGGATGGCGGCCGTGTTTGGCTCGCGTGGTTTTGTATGTAGCCCTTTGTGGGGGTGGGGTGTCCGTTCCCTTTTGGGGCGGGGCATAAAAAAATGCCCGTTTCGTGGTGAATGGACATTAAAACCGATGTCCTGCGGAGCTGCTTTTGTGCAGCCTTTTTATTTGTTAGCGTTGCAAAGATGGGGTGAGTTTTTGGAACTTGCAAGCTTTTTGTGGATTTTTTTTTGCGGGGTGTGTTTTTTGTGGGGTGGACCTTTTTCGTGGGGTCAGGAAAATGGTGGTGGGTGTGGGGGATATATATAATGTATAGGGGGTGGGAATGTTTCTATACTGGGGGATAAAATTCCTATACTACAAAAAAAAATTCCTAGTATAGAAAAAAAAATTCCTAGTATAGAAATTTTTTTTTGTAGTATAGGAATTTTTTGGGGGTGGGATGTTAGGTTTTGTCGTTGAGTTGTTGGAATGCTCCGATGTATTGTTGTCCGAGGATTTCTTGCATTTTGTTGGCCATGACTTTGACGGAGATGGCCCATGAGCGGGAGAACCATGGGCGGGGGCGGCGAGGTTGGCGGAGGTGGTGTTGTTTTCGGTAGGTGGGGTTGAGGATGCGGAGGTTTCCTTGGTTGTTGTGGGTGTATCCTCGTCCTGTTCCTGCGTCGACGTAGATGCCGTATTGTAGGAATTGGAAGGCGGCGGTGAGTTGTAGGTTGTGTTGTGTGAGGTGTTGTGGTTGTATGGAGCGGTGGAGTGCTCCGGTGTTGTAGGCGTTGGCGAGGGTGAGTCGGTCGCGCCATATTTGTACCATCATGTGGTACCATTGTTGGCTGAATTCTTGGATTTGTTGTTCAGGTCCATTCTGTGTTGTCATAGGCGAGGGTTGTTGGTTCGTCGAGTGTGAGGAGGAAGTAGAGTCCGGTGGCTGAGTCGAGGAAGTTTCCGCCGAGTTCTCTGGAGCGTATGTTGGCGCAGTCGAGGTAGGCGCTGCGGTTGTTGAGTTCTTGCTCGTCGTGGAGGAATCGGGAGTGGAGTTGTCGGAAGAGTTCGCGTGCGGTGTTGATCTTCAGGTCGTAGTCGGTTTGGTTGCCGTATTGGAATCTTAGGACGATGAAGATGGTGAAGACGCGTCGCTTGAACCATGCTCCGGAGTTGTGGAAGGTGGAGTCTTCGGTGATGTCGGAGAAGCAGACCATGTTTTGTTGTGTGCGGAGGTCTTGTAGGAGTCCTTCGAGTGAGGCGATTCCGGAGCAGGTGGTGAAGTGGAAGTGGTGTTGCTGGGCGAGTCGGTTTTCGTTGATGAGTTGGCGGAGGTAGTCGCGGAAGTTGTAGAGGGGTGTTGGTGTCATTTTTTTTGTAGTTTTTGTGCTGTTTCTTGTGCGTCGTGTGCTTTTGCGTCGAGTTCGGTGAGAGCTCTCCAGCAGTCGGCTTGCATGATTTGTTGTTCTTTGGTGATGTCGCCTCCGGTGAGTGCTCGGATTTGTGTATCGTTGAGTTGTCGGATGTCGGGGGTGTCGGAGGTTGTGGGTGCTGGGGCGAAGAGATGGGTGAAGGTGTTGGCGAGGTGTTGTTTGATGGTGGTGTACCAGAGGATGATGTTGAGGAGTTCGGCGGAGGTGAATTTGTCGGGGTTGGTGTTGGGGTAGAGTCGTGTTCCCATGAGGCGGAGTGGGCGTTGGTCTTGGGTTTGGAGGTAGGCTTGATAGAGGGTTTCGAGGTGTAGATAGTTGTTGAAGGTGACGTGGTGTAGGAGTGTGTCGACGGCTGGGTGTCCTTGTATGGTTTCGAGGCGGATGGGGGTTGTGGGAGGTGTGGAGAGGAAGTCGAGGGTTTCGGCGGCTTGTGCCATGGATAGGGGGCTGATGCGGCAGTAGCGGTTGTTGATGCGTATTGTCCAGCGTCCTTGGTGGTCGGGAGGGCCGAGTGGGTGCATTCCGGTGAATCGTAGGAAGGCGTAGGCTTTGATGCGTGAGGTGTCGAAGCCTTCGGCGGAGAGGGTGAGGATGTAGAGGAGTTGTGGCTGTGAGAGTGTTTGCCAGGAGGTGGGTAGGTTGATGTTTATGGTGTCCATGTTAGCTAAAGAAGAAGGTTTTGTCGTTGGGTGAGTTTTGGTAGGGTTCGGCTTTGAGGGCTGCTGCGTTGGAGGATTGCAGCCAGGGTTGGAGGATGTTGGCGAAATCTTGGACGGTGTTGAGGAGTCGGTTGTGGAGGGGTTGTAGGCTCTTGAGGGAGTGTCCGGCGATGATGGCGGCCATGAGTCGGCGGGTTTGTTCGGTGATGATGTAGTAGACTTCGGGGTCGGTTTTGGCGGGTTGGCGTTCTTGGCGGACGAGTTCTTGATAGAGTGCGCTGGAGATGAGTTGGATGATGTAGGCTTCGGCGTCGGCGATGGCGGGCTGCAGGGCGAGGAACTCTTCGTGGTAGACTTCTTGGCCGTTGGGCTTTGCTCCGTAGCTTCGGATCAGGGAGGGGCACCAGATGAGAGAGGTGATGCGGCGTGTGGCTTGGATGGAGTTGCGCCAGGGGGTGGTGAGGAGCGAGAAGAGTAGGCGGTCGGTGGCGATGCTTTCCTTTTGTCGGAGCTGTTCGAGTAGGCGGTCGACGCGTTCGCGACTGGCGGGGGCCACGTTCTGGTTGCTCACGACGCCGAAGCCTGTGGCCGTGAGCACGAGGTCGAGTTGTGGCACTGCTTGGCGGGCTGCTTTGAGGCAGACGAGGCGCTGGGCGTGTTGCTGTGTGAGGGGTGGTATTGGCGTGTCGGCAATAATTTCTTCCACTTCTTGCTGTGCTTGCTGCAACTCGCCGCTGATTTGCTGGAAGATGGCGTCGTCGGGGGAGAGGAAGGCGGGGACGTATTGCTCGAAGAGTTCTTTGGTGATGGTAAGTGCCATTTTCTTTGTGTTTTAGGTCAATTTGTTGATACTTTTTTTGCGTCTGTGTGTTCGTCGAGGGTGGTGAGCATGAGCATGGGGATGGATGGTAGGACATTCCAGCCGTTGAACTGGCAAACCACCTGGAGGGATTGCAGGAGGATGTCGTGGAAGGCTTTTTCGAGGGCTTGTTTGATGGTGAAGAGTTCGCGCTTGTCCGAGCCGGAATTGTTGCTTTGTGCTTTGCCGGGCACAGCTCCGACGAGGTTGGGGTGAACGTTGAAGGCGTAGCAGGCTGTGTTGGCTGCGGCTTGTATGTCGTCGGCCCAGTCGCCGCCTTCTTTTGGTGTGGATATGCAGGAGATGACAACGTCCTTAACGGTGTGGCCGTCGGGGTCGACATAATAGCCGGAGATCCAGACTTTGTCCGAGTTGTCGATGTTGGAGATGAAGTCGCGTATGTTTTCTTTTTCGCGCTTGATGCGTTCTTTTCGTTTGAGGGGGTCGGTGATGCCGGCTTCCTGGAGGATGCGCCCCCAGTAGGAACGTTCCACCTCGACGTGGTATTTCACGCTGGAGAAGTTGCGGAGCTTGGCGCGTTTGGCGGTGCTGATGAGTTGCATCTCGTCGTAGCTGCCACCGCGGAAGATGGAGGCGTAGTAGGGGGTGGGATAGTATTGCGAGGACACGGTGGGGAAGCGCATGAGGATGGCAAATTTCCGGTCCTTCGTGGGCTGTCGGTATCGGCCGGTGGGAGAGGGTTCGCGGCCGAGGCGTTGCAGGAGATCGCCCAAGGGGTCGCGTTCGTCGAGCAGGGGGATGATTTCCGGTTCGGACTGCTGTGAGCTTTGCCAGTCGGCGTAGAACACGTTTTCGATGCGTCCCTCGGCGTTGGTCTTCTGGAGTCGGCAGTAGCAGGCGTCTTTGTGGAGGAGCTTTGTGATGCGCCGCCCATCGCGCGAGAGGATGATGACGGCCACGGCGAAGTAGAAATACTTCATGTCCGTGATTTGTTCCAGGAAGAAGCGGGGGAGAAACTGACGCGCGGCCCATTGTCGGAGTTCGCCCAGGCGGGAAGGAGCGAGGGTTTCGGGATCGCGAAATTCCACGCCGCCTCCGTAGCAGGTGAGCACGTTGAAGAGTTCGTTTTGTGCGGTCACTTCCGAGCCGCCGAGGAGGTCGATGATATGGTAAGGTAGGCGGTTGTCCGCGCCCCAATTGATGTAGCGCAGGTTGGGATGGTTGGGGACGGCGGAGGAAGTGATGCGTCCTTGCGCGGTGTCGAAGATGGTGGAAGTGTCGTCCACGGTCTCCAGCATGGCCGATACGCCAGAGTTGCCCAGATATAGGAGTTCGCCGGAGGAAGAAACGGGGGAGGAAAGATTTTGCATATTACCAAAAGATTTTGAGGTCGTCGATTTCGAAGAGGCAGCAGTCGCGGAACTCGCGGGTCTGTCCCGAGGAGAGTAGGCGGATGCGATGGATGCCGCCGCGGGTGTGACGGCCGAGGCAAACGATGTTGTGATAGGTCAGGATGTCGCCCGTGGAAAGTTTCCAGAGGCGCAGTTTGTGGGTTTGACCGTCCTCCAAAAGTCGGAGGGCATCGAGGCGGTGAATGGTTTTCGGAGTCATTGGAAAGAAGTGTCGAAAGTTTCGTCGAAGGTGCGCACATGGCTGAAGAGGTCGGCCTCCATCATTTGCCCCGTTTCGCGCCAGCGCACCGAGGCTTCGGCCGTTTCTGTGGGAGAGTTGGAGAGTTTCACGTCGCAGTCCGTCACACACACCTCGCGTCCCTGCTCATCGTAGGCTTCGAGCGTTTGCGCGCAGTCCTCGAGGAAGAAAATCATGCCATCGGGGAGAAAACCCATCGAGGCTTTGTAGCTGTGGTAGGCCGTGGCGGAATAGTTGCGCCAACGCCCTTCGAAGGAGGCCGCACCGCGTGTCACCTCCAGTTCTCGTTCTTTCTGTCCGAAGAAGCAGATGGTCTCCAACTGTCCGAAACAGTTGCGAAAGGTCAGCCGTGTGGGTGCAGCCGTGAACCCTTGAGGTGCGAGCTGGTAGGCTTGGGAGCGTTGCCCCACGCTCACTTCGAAGGCCAGCAGCTGTGCTCCGGCGGCGGGAGCTTGGAACTCGCACGGGCGGAGGCGGAAGGTGTGGATGTTGCCGTGGAGCTGTGTCGTGCGCGTGAGGAGGGTTTCTTTCACCTCGCTCCCCACGGCCCACTGGGCGCGGATGGTGGCCACGGTGGGCGCGCCCGAGGCATCGTAGAAGCTGAGCAGTTCCGTGTTGAAGAGCGTGGTGAGTTTCGCGCCGGAGAGCAGCGTGAGAAAATGAGAGGCGCAGAAATCGGCCGCCCCTTTATCCGTGCGCGTGCGGCAGGGCAGCACGCTGACCACGCCCGTCACCGCTCCCGAGAAGCTCAATTCGGCGGGCGCGGCCGTGAGACGGCTGTTGAGCAGGCGCGAGAGCGCGGGGAGCGTGAGGCGGCCGTGCTCGTCGAGCAGGAGCGAAGCGGTCATCAGTTCTTCGCCCGCGAGCGTCAGCACCAGCTGCGCTTGCTCAAAGGGGCGGCCCGAGAGCGTGAGCGCATCGAGCTCAAAGGGAAAAGCCACGGTGGGCAGAGGGTCAGGGAGCAGATTCATGAGCGGCGGCGTTTGTAGATGATGAAGAGGAAAAAGCAGCTGCACACAAGCACCAGGGCGAGCTTGCTCAGATAGTGAGGCGCGGAGGTGGTTTCTTTTTTGTTTTTCTCTGAAAGGTCGGACTGGTCGGACTGGTCGGACTTGTCCGAGTTCTCGGACTGGGCGGATTTTCCCTCCAGGTTAGACATTTTAGTGCTGTTGTCGTTGCCCGCGAAGTTCGCGCGCTGCTGTCCTTGCTTCTGTGCGCGGTGGCGTTCGCGGGAGGTTTCGTGTTCGCGGTGGAGGAGTCGGCCAGAGGAGTCGGCCACAAAGAGGTCGCGCACGCGCTCCACGATGCTGTCCGTCAGTGTCGAGGACGATGCTGCGGCCTGGAGCGTGCTCGAGCTTTGCGCCTGCGTGGAGGTCGTCTCGTTGTGGGTGGCCGATGCTTGGAGAGCAGAGCTCGCGGAGAGGGAAGAGTGATGCTCTGTGCGCTGCTCCTCCACGATTTTCTTTTTCGTTTGGCACGCCGCCAGTAGCAAGAGAGCCGCCAGAGCAACCAGCGCGAGCGAGAGCAGGCGCTGCGTCGCGCGGGAATGAGAGGGGAAAACGAAACCGTTACAAATTGTAACGCTTTGGAGCAGGCGCTGCGTCGCGCGGCAATGAGGGGGAATGGGCTGTTTCATAGGTCCTTGTATTCGTTGGTGGCATCGAAGGATGGGCAGGCCTTAGGGGCGAAATCGCGGTGGCCGCGGATTTGTGCTTGCGGGTATTTCGCGCGTAGCTCCGTGAGGAGGGCACGCAGCGCAGCGCGTTGTTCGGGCGTGCGCGTGTCGGCCGGTGTGCGCCCGTCGGCATCTAAGCCGCCGATGTAGCAGATGCCTATCGAGTCGGTGTTGTGGCCGAGGCAGTGCGCGCCGATGTCGCTCTCCGCGCGGCCAGGGTGAACGGAGCCGTCGCGGTAGACGATGTAATGGTAGCCCACGGTGCGAAAGCCGCGCTCACGGTGCCAGCGCGCGATGTCGGAAACGGTGAAGTCCAAGCCGGCGGGCGTGGCCGAGCAGTGGACAATGAGGTATTTAATCGGTCGCATGGGTGTTTTCTTTTTTGAGTTCTTTCAGGATTTCTTGCTTCATCTCGTGGTAATTGTCTTTGATATACATGGCCACGCCGAAGATGCTGGCAGCATACACGAGCGTTTGACCGAAATACCAGAGTTCGCCATCGCCCACGTGCCCGTTGCGGAAAAAGGAGCAGAAGCAAAGCGTGATGCCGCTAATTAGTGTGAAGAGGGCCGAAGCAACGGCCAGTGTGTCTTTCATTTTTTGACTCATAGCAGGGGAGGAGGTTATTCGTTTTCAAAGCGGGTGGGAGCTACGACGGGGAAGAGTTTGGAATATATCGTGTAATTGGTTGAATTCTTTACTTGCATTTTCTTATAGCTGGCGGCCCAGCGAACGCCGATAGCTATTTCTGAGGGATCGGATTCGGTTTGTCCTTTATATCTGTAGAAACCGATGGCACCGTCCACGCGCACCATGCGGTTGCGCACATCTAAAAGTTGCTGCTGCGGGCTTTTATAGCTATAGTTGCGCCATTCCGTCACTTCCGCGCGGCCCACGAACACGAAGTCCCATTTGTCGAAAAAGTCCTCCACTCTGGGAGCTTTGCAGAGGATATTGCAGGCAAAGCCCGCACCGTGGGCATCGAGGATTTCGCGCAGGAGTGTGTCGAGCGGCTTGTCGGGGAAGTTGAGCGTAGGAATCGAGGAAGCGTCTGGCAGTGCCACGCGTGCCACGAGGCTGTTTTCATAGTTTTTCACCACGAGCCACGTTTTCTCCTCGCGCTCTTCGGTGGTAAACTTCAGTGCACCGATTTCCTCCCACTTGAAGGCGCGCACGGTGCCCGAATTCTGATTCCACGAGATGTCGCGCTGGGAAAGGTGTCCCATGAAGAATTCCAGCTGGGATGTCATTTGGCGCTCTTTGTCGACAGTTTGCAGGATGAAGCCCTGATTGGGATTGCCCGAGGCGCTTTGCTTGGTGTAGGTGAGAAAGCGCACGTTTTCTAAGTCGTACACCACGTGGTTCGAGGCCGCAGCTTCGCGCGCCGCGCCCTGCGTTTCGAATGTGCCCAAGTGGTGGAGCATGCCGAGTTTCTCTCCCATCTGCCCGAGTTGTTGGATGATGGTTTGCACCTTGGCGAGTTCTTTTTTGTCCGCCGCCGTCATCACGCCCGCCTTCTGTTGTGTGGCAGCGGGGAAAGGAACACCGAAATCGATGAGCGTGTGGATGGAAGCCACCACCAAATCTTCGTTAGGCTCGAAGCGGATGCTGCTGATTTTGCTGTTGACTTCATTTTGGAGGCTTTGTAGGAGGGAGCGCAACTCAAGGATCTTTCGCTGCATTTCCTCGTCTTGGGCTTTTGTTCCCACTTCGGTGGTGAGTGTGTCCAGTTCCTCCTCAAAGTTTTGCAGATGGGTGTTGAGAGAAGTGATTTGGTTTTTCACATCAGCCGTCGCGGCTTTGGTTTTCACTTCTGAGAGCAGCGCGGCGATTTGTTGTGCCACGCTGGCAAACTTCTCCGACATCTCAGCCGTCGCGGCTTTGGTTTTCACCTCTGAGAGCAGCGCGGCGATTTGTTGTGCCACGCTGGCAAACTTCTCCGACATCT
>NZ_CAUTBW010000063.1:0-11741 GCF_963536905.1 uncultured Alloprevotella sp.
AGCATTGCTCACGCCTGATGCTTCCATATTGCTCTTGTCGTACACGAACCGCGCGGTGGATGAGATTTGCAGCAAACTCGTGGAGGAAAAGCTCGACTTCATCCGTATAGGTAACGAACTGTCCTGCCCGGAGATTTATCGCCCTTATCTCCTTTCTTCCGCCGTGAGCGAATGCTCCCGACTGGCGCAGGTGAAGGAGCGCATCATGAGTGGGCGTATCTTTGTAGGCACTACCACCGCGCTCAACACGAGTATGTCCCTCTTCCGCCTAAAGAGCTTTGATTTGGCCATTGTCGACGAGGCTTCACAGATTCTCGAGCCTCATCTGATGGGGCTTCTCTCGGCTGTGAAAGACAACGCCCCCGCCATACGGAAATTTGTATTCATAGGCGATCATAAGCAGTTGCCGGCTGTGGTGCAACAGCATTCGGATGAATCGCGCGTGCAAGAAGCTGCTCTCAACGACATCCTACTGACCGACTGCCGCCTCTCGCTCTTCGAACGACTTCTCAAACGCTATCGTGAACGTCCCGAGGTGGTCTTTATGCTGAAACGTCAAGGCCGAATGCACCACGATATTGCCGATTTCCCCAACCGTGCTTTCTACGCTGGACAATTAACTGAAGTGCCTTTAGAGCATCAGCAACAACCGCTACCTGAAGCTGCGCCACACACCGATTTCTTCAAAAACATTCTTACCACGCAGCGTCTGGCATTTATTGCTGCACCTCAACCGCCAAAGTCGCCTTCCGACAAAGTAAATCAAACAGAAGCCGATTTGATTGCGGAAGCGGTGGTCAAAATCTATGAGCTGACGGGTAGCAACTTCGATGTGGCACACACCGTAGGCATCATAGTGCCCTACCGCAACCAGATTGCCACCATCCGGAATACCCTCGACCGTTACGGCATCCCTGCATTGCACGACATCACTATCGACACCGTGGAACGCTACCAAGGAAGTCAGCGCGACTATATCCTCTACGGTTTCACCATCCAGCAATACTACCAACTTAACTTCCTCACCGACACCGTGTTTGAGGAGGATGGCGCACTGATTGATCGAAAACTGAACGTAGCCATGACGCGTGCTCGAGAACACCTCCTGCTCTTCGGCAACCCCGACTTGCTATCCGCCGTCCCCACTTTCAAAGAACTGCTGGAATACACACAAGCGCGTGGCGCATATTTCAAGCCTTCGGCAGATCTGAGCGATTATAAAAATATATACTCCATATAATTTGCTTCTTTAGGAAACACTCGGTATTTTTGCAAAAATAACCGACCTAATATATGTTAATAGAAGGCGAAGAAAAGAAGATAGTCCATATTCTTGGAAACGATATTGAAAAGGCCAAACCTGGTACGCTTTTCTTTAATAATAGCTTCCCTGAATATAACGATGAATATGTGGGCAAAGTCTTGTCGGATTTTGTCCGCCAGGGAATACTACACAGATTATCTCGTGGCATATATCTAAAAGCGAAAGAAACTAAATTTGGCATTATTTATCCTACCACTGAGGATATTGCTATAGCAATTGCAGAAAGAGATAATGCAGAAATTCTCCCTACTGGCAGCACAGCTCTAAATATGTTGGGATTGTCGGAGCAAGTTACAATGACTCCTGTTTTTCTCACCAGTGGATCTGCAAGAAAAATCAAATGTGGCAATAGAACTATAACTTTCAAAAGAGGAGTTCCCAAAAACTTTGCACTAAAAGGAAAGATGACACGTCTCTTAGTACAAGCGATGAAAGCCATTGGCGAACGAAACTATAATGAAGAGTGGGAAAGAGCAATCAATGTGATATTGAATAAATACCCTGAGAAAGCCACCATGCCTGATGATCTAAAAGTCATGCCTACATGGATAAAAAAGAATATAATAAAAACCCTAAGCAAGAACACTCATGAGCCACTGGCAAAACCATAGCATTGATGAGCAAATAGCAATGATACAATCTGTCGCCCAGGAACAGAATATTGAGGATAATGCAGTGGAGAAAGACTGGTGGGTGACGGTCATTCTCAAAGCCTTGTTCAATACTTCGTGTGGGAGATGGCTTCTTTTCAAAGGTGGAACCTCTTTGAGTAAAGGGTGGAATCTTATTAACCGGTTCAGTGAAGACATTGACATTTCTATTGATAGAACTTTCTTTGAGGATGTTCTTAATCTACCATTTGCAACGTGCAAGAACAACAATCAAGTAAAGAAATTAAGAAAAGCTTCACTGGATTATATTCATGGAACACTATCTGCAGAGCTTGATACTGAGCTTCACAAAATGGGAATTAAGGGATTTTCTATAGAAAATGAAACAACCATAGGAAATCCTCCAAAACCCATTGATCATGATAGTGACCCTACAGTAATCTTTGTTAATTACAAAAGCATTCTACCATCCAGCATGAGACTCATTGATGCAAGAGTTAAAATAGAACTTAGTTGTCTCTCTTTGTCTGAGCCTCATGAACAATGTAAAATAAAATCTCTCATCTTCGATAAATTTCCAGAAGAGGATGACGAAATAATCTCATCAATCAAAACCGTAGCACCATCAAGAACATTTTTGGAAAAAGCACTACTTCTCAGTGAGGAACTTCAAAAGGAAGAACCAAGATCCTTACGTATGTCCCGACATCTCTATGATTTAGATAGGTTGATGGATACAGAATTTGCTCAGAAGTCATTGAACGATGGAGAGCTTTACAAGGCCATAGTAGAACATCGTCGCCGTTTCTATCATTTGGGATATGTCGACTATGACAAAGATTATCCCACAAGTATTGATTTTATTCCCAAAAACGAAGTACTGAAAGCCTATCGATTGGATTATGAAACAAACATGGTGGACGGCTATATTTACGGAGAAGCAAAGTCTTTCGAAGACCTAATGAAAAGGATGGATGAATTACTCCAGAAATTCAGACAGGTTATCATTCATTAGTGAAAAACTTATTAACTTTGCTGCTGCAAAATGCATTTTAGGGGTGCCCAGACCGTTTGGTCGGCTGAGAATATACCCTTACGAACTGAACCGGACAATTCCGGCGTAGTCAAAAATCAAAAAAACCTCTATGATTAAGACTTACTTATTGGGCGGTGTCATGCTGATGGCCGTCCCCTCTCTCGAAGCGCAAACCGCTTCTGACTCTACGCGCTATTATCTCGAAGCTGCACAAGTCGTGGGCACTCGCGCATCGAGCAGAACACCTATGGCGTTCACCAACCTCTCCAAGAAAGCGCTCAGTGGTATCAATTTCGGACAAGACATTCCGTTCTTACTGAGCTTAACTCCCAGCGTAACAATGAGCAGCGATGCCGGAACGGGCATTGGCTATACTTACCTGCGCATTCGTGGTACTGACCCCACGCGCATCAATGTGACAGCCAACGGCATTCCTTTGAACGATGCTGAATCTAATAATCTCTATTGGGTGAATATGGGCGATTTCGCCTCAACGCTCGGCTCTATCCAGGTGCAACGCGGCGTGGGTACATCCACTAACGGTTCGGGAGCTTTCGGTGCTTCGGTAAATATGCAAACAGAAGCCGTTAATGATAATCCTTTCTTACAGGTGGACGGCTCTGCCGGCTCTTTCGGTACGCACAAAGAGAGCGTGCTCTTCGGCACAGGAATGCTGCGTGAGCATTGGGCTTTTAACGGTCGACTTTCCAATATCGGCTCTGACGGTTATATCCGCCGCGCGTCCTCTCGCCTTAATTCTTACTTCTTCCAAGGAGGCTATTTTGCGGATAGAACCGTGGTGAAATTCATCACCTTCAACGGCACGGAGCGCACGGGCCACGCCTGGGACTACGCCACAAAGAGCCAGATGGAAAGTTTGGGGAGGAGATACAACCCCTGCGGGAAATACAAAGATGCGGATGGCAAGACGGCTTTCTACAAAAATCAGGTGGACAACTATCACCAGCAGCACTACCAGCTCATCTGGAACCAGGATCTGACGGAAATGCTCAACCTCAATCTGGCCCTACACTACACACACGGTAGTGGCTACTATGAACAATACAAAACGAACCGCAAACTGGTGGAATATGGGCTGCAACCTTTTATGCAGGACTTGGTGGACAAGAACGGGGTGGTAACACCTACGCTCATGAAGAAGCAAGACCTCATTCGCCGCAAATACTCCTCGGCCGACTTCTACGGAACGGTTTTCTCCCTCAACTACGAGAACAAGAACGGATTGGAAGCCACTTTAGGCGGAGGCTGGAACAAATATGATGGTTTGCACTATGGGCATGTGCTCTGGGTTCGCAACTATCTCGGTGCACTCAATCCGGAACAGCCTTACTATAAAAATTACGCCCACAAGCAGGATATGAACATTTATGGGCGTGTGAACTACAACTTCTGGCGTGGCCTCTCCGCGTATGCCGATTTGCAGTATCGTTATGTTGACTACAAAATGTATGGACCCAGCGATCAGCACAATGGTTCAGCTTTTGTGCCCTACAATGTGCGTGCAAACTTCAGCTTCTTCAATCCAAAAGCTGGTATGCTCTGGCAGGTCAATCCTCACCATGCTGTCTACGCTTCCTATGCTATGGCGCACAAAGAACCTACACGCAACGACTACGAACAGGCCATTTGGAGCAAATACACACCAAAGAGCGAACGACTCAACGATTTCGAACTGGGCTACCGCTTCCAGAGCCGTAACTTCAGTGCAGCTGCCAATCTCTACTATATGCTCTACAAGGACCAGTTTGTGCTGACGGGCGAACAAGACCAAAACGGTGAGAAAGTGGCGCGTAATGTGGGCAACAGCTACCGCCGCGGATTGGAACTGCAAGCTGCTTGGACACCGACGAGCTTCCTGCGCTGGGATGCCAACTTAACGTGGAGCCACAACCGCATTAAGGACTACAAGGTGGTGCTTGACGACACGGGCGAAACATTCAATTTAGGGAACACGCCCATTAGTTTCTCACCTAATCTCATCTTCAACAACACGTTCTCGGCCAACTGGGCAGGATTCCGCGCCAGCTTGCAGAGCCAGTTTGTGGGAGAGCAGTACATGACAAATACTGGCTTCAGAACCTTTGATGCGGGCAACAAAGATGGCGACTTAACCATCGACAAATACTTCGTTTCGAACTTTGATTTAACTTATACTTTCTCAAAGATTCGCTTTGCCAAATCGCTCGCCCTCGGCCTAACGGTGTACAACATTTTCAACGAGAAATATGAGAGCAATGGTTCGGCCAGCACGCAAGTGAAGAGCAACGGCCAAGGCGGAGCTATGGCCTATCAGGATGCAAAATGGAACAGCTATAGCGCGTATAGCGCGCAAGCTCCAGCCAACTTCCTCGTGCATTTGAGTATCAGATTTTAAGCAATAAAACTTTTACGGCTCTCTCCATGCGCAGGAGAGAGCCGTAAACTTACATATATGGATATATTCTTACTTCTCGACATTGTCGGCACGTGTATCGGTCTGATCTATTTGTGGCTCGAATACAACGCCAAGCGGTCGTTATGGATTGTGAGCATGATTATGCCCGCCATCGACATTTTTCTGTACTACGAAAAAGGCTTGTATGCCGATTTCGGAATGGCGATCTATTATTTGCTGATAGCCATCTACGGATGGATCGTTTGGAACTTTGGACAAACAAAGCAGCAATCGGCCGTGAACCACAAAAAGGCATACCGCCCCATCGTCAAGACTCCCACATGGCAAATACCGCTCCTCACACTCGCCTTTGTGGGGATTTGGGCACTGCTTTATTTCGTTCTCACAAAGACCAACTCTACCGTCCCCGTTCTCGACAGTATGGCCAACGCGCTCTCCATCGTTGCCATGTGGATGCTGGCACGCAAATACTTGGAACAGTGGCTCGTGTGGTTCGTGGTAGATGCCATTCTCTGCGGTCTGTATATCTACAAAGGCGTTCCCTTTCATGGCATACTCTATGGCTTCTACACCATCGTAGCTATATTAGGCTATCAAAAGTGGCAAAGGATGCTGAAACTTTGAAGCCTCTCATGAAACTCCGCCAAAAGCGCAGAAAGCGATGTGCTTACCTCTTTCTCTTTACTCCTTGCTTGTAGTAGGATCTTCTAACAAAGGTTTTACGCTTGCTTCTTCAGAATCTTTGCAAACAGATAGACGAAGAAGATAGAAGCGGTGAAGAGACCGACGGGGAGGCCAAGGAATACGCCTTGTATGCCCCAATCAAACCAGAAGCCCATAACATAGCCTGCTGGAAGGCCAATGAGCAGGTAGCTCACACCTGCCACTCCCATCATGGCCATTACGTTTCCTGTGCCGCGAAGGGCGTTGGCGTAGCAAATCTGCATGGCGTCGCCCAACTGATAAACCATGAGTGGGACGAGGAGGCTCATAGCCGCCACGGTCACCTTGGCATCGGGTGTAAAGAAATGGACGAGCGGTTCGGTGAAAAAGAAAAACACAAAATTTGCTACCACAACAAGTCCCAACAAAATGTTGCGCCCTGCTCGAGCCGCCATGCGCAACTGGGGCCAGTCGCCAGTGCCATGGAACGTGGCAATGCGGATGGACATGCCTGCTGCAAAACTGTAGTAGAAAAGGAAGCCGAGTGTGCTGATGGTGATGATAACCTGATAAGCTGCAAGAGGGATTTCGCCGAGCCAACCGGCCATGAAAGCACTACCTGTGAATGCAAAAGTCTCCATTCCCATCTGCAACGATACAGGCAGCGAAATGGCGTTGATACTCTTGAGTTCCTTGAAGAGTATGCGCTGAGCGCGGTAGCCTTTCCGATAAATAGCATAGCGCTTGGTGTACATAATTACTCCCGCCAGAGCCACGGCCATGTATATACGAGAAATCAGCGTTGATGCACCCGCACCAAGAAGTCCCCATTCTGGGAATGGGCCCACGCCAAAGATGAGCAACCAATTGCCGAGAATATTCAGAAGGTTACCACTCACCAGAATCCACATTCCTGCTTTCGTGTCCGTCGTACCGTCAGTGAATTGGCGCAACGTGTTGAAAATAATCACGAAGAGCATCGAAAAGAGAATGATAAGGTAGTAAGGGCGAATGAGCGGTAGCAACTCAGTTGGTTGCCCCATGCGATCGAGGAAGAAATAAAGAACTCCCATGATGCCCACCAACAAACCGCCATAGATACAGTTTGCCACAAGGGCGTTCTTCAGCGTAGCACCCGCTTCTTGCAGTTTCTGCTGTCCGTAGAGTGAACTGATGAGCGGTGTGAGGCCGTAAGAATAGCCCATGATGAGGAAAGTGATGAGATTGAAAAAGCTATTGACGAATGAAGCTGCAGCCAATGATGGAGTGTTGTAGTGTCCCACCATCATAGTGTCTGCAAAACTAAGAATGATAACGCCAATTTGGCCAACGGCTATAGGAATGCCGAGTTTGAGAGTTTGAATGTAATGAGATTTCAAAAGAATAAAATTAAATTAGTGCTTCAGATAAGTTTTTACAATCGTTTCACGCAGCAGAGACATTATTTCCGTTATTGCCGCAAGAAGCCCAAGACTCTCGCCTTGGGCTTTCTATATAAATAAGATTCGATCGTTATCGAGAGGTTGCAACACTGAAGTTGCGCACAGTGCTTCCGTTGAAACCGATGCTAAAGATGGCTTCTTGTGATTTTAGTTTGCGCGGAGCGGTGATAATAGCGCGATACCGTACACCACCCCCTGGTTCTATGTTCATAATAGTGGCTGGAGCCGAGATGCGCACTCGCTTATTGTTGCAAGTTATTTGTGGCGTGATGTTGTAGAGCATCTTATCCGTCTGGTTATAGATTTCCATCACCAAAGTGCCCGTTTCGCCAGCATTCAAGGTTTGGTTGTTGTTGGCATCATAGAACTGAATATTTCTCACCTCCACGCCATTATTCATCTTGGAGCGATTTTCGGAAGGATATACGTCTGCATCATAATGGTTGTCATCGCGCTTGGAATAAGAGCCATCGTCACTACGGCGAGAATCTTTAGGTGCAGTGGCTGCTGCCCCAGCAGCACCGCCACCAATGATACCTACCACCGTGCCTATATCGGCACCGCGAGGACCTCCCAGGATACCACCGATAGCAGAACCCAGCATACCGCCCAGACTGGCGCCGTTCATTGCACCTCCAAACTGGCTCGAAGCGCAGCTACTCAGCATCAAAACAGATGCTAAGGTAAGAACAAGAAACTTCTTCATACTGATGTTACTTTACAATGATAACCAAGTATTTAGTTACGCTCCAGAAGCGGTCGGGGTCGGTGATACGCAGCGTATACTGCTTATTAGCATCGCGATCCAGGCGATAAGTTCCGGCGGGGTGATTGGTCAAGATTTTCGCACTCTTAGAGTAGAGCGGAATCACTTTCTTCACGCGGTAGTCAACTTTGGCAAAGTAGTCGCGGTTGAAATCATTAGATTTCAGCACATCGCCGTCCTGCAAAATCTTCTGAGCTTTGAGCTCCTTTTTCGTACCAAATACGTAGTAGACAGTGTGCGCCACCTTGTCTTGTTCAGCAATCTGATTAGCCTGTGCCTCATTGTCTTGCGAGAGGCTGCTGACGTTTTGGTTCAGCGTGCTGATTTGCTTATCCTGCTCTTGAATCTTGATGTTCTTAGCGTTGAGTTCTGCACGAAGTTCATCGAGCTGTGTCTGCTTCTCTTGGAGTTGTTTCTGGAAGTCGGCCACCATTTGCTCCAAGGTGCTTTTCATCTTTGCATTGCTGGATTTGCTGGTGCGCAATTGTTCTTGCAAGTTCTTGATGAGCTCGCGGTTGAGATTCATTTTCTTCTGAATCAGAGCCATATTGCTGAGAATGGCTTGACGGTCGGAACTCTCGCCCTTAGCACTCTGCGTGGTAATGATATCCTCGGCTTCATTGATAGCCGTGAATCCATCGCGAATTTGCTCAACAGTACCCATCAAATCATTGGTTTCATTCTGAGCTTGCGCTAAAGCATTCTCGAGCGAGTCGATACGTTGCGCCGAAGTGTCCACTTGAGCGTCTTCTTTCTGCTTCTTCGTGTCACAGCTCCACAACATAACGGTGAGAGCAGCCAAAAGGCATATAGCAATCTTTTTCATATTTTCCGTTTTCTTTATGGGAGCAAAACTCCCGCGTTAATAATTATGAGACGAAGCCCGAGCGTTTTTGTTACGCTTCGTCGTCCTTCTCTTTTCTCTTTGAACGCTTTGGAGCGTTGTAGCCTTCAACGATGATGACAAACTCTCCGCGCGGTTCTGTTTCCTCGAAATGTGCCAGGACCTCCGCCAGAGAGCCTCGCACACTTTCTTCGTGGATTTTTGAAATCTCTCTGCAAGCGGAACAACGACGTTCGGCACCGAAAGTTTCAACAAACTGTCCCAGGGTCTTTACCACGCGGTAGGGCGATTCATAGAATATCATGGTGCGCGGCTCTTCTGCCAATTCCTTCAAGCGCGTTTGTCGCCCTTTCTTCTGCGGCAAAAATCCCTCAAAGGTGAATCGCTCACACGGAAGTCCGGAAGCTACAAGAGCTGGAACAAAGGCCGTTGGACCAGGCAAGCATTGCACGGTTGCTCCTTTCTCCACACAGGCTCTGACGAGCATGAACCCAGGATCGGAAATACCTGGTGTACCTGCATCCGTCACCAATGCCATATTTTCACCTGCGGCGATGCGCGCCGCAAAGGCCTCAGCAGTTTGGTGTTCGTTGAACTTGTGATGGGCACAGAGTCGGGTGTGTATGTCAAAATGTTTGAGCAACATTCCGCTGGTGCGAGTGTCTTCTGCCAACACGAGGTCCACCTCCTTGAGGAGCCGCAGAGCGCGCAGCGTGATGTCTTCTAAATTTCCAACCGGAGTCGGGATGAGATACAACATTCTTATTGTGCTTAACTTCTGTAGTATTCTGTTTATTAGAACCCTCAGAACATTTTACCACGCAAATGTATAGAAAATGACTTAATTTGACAAACAAAATAAATGGTCTTTGCGCTTTTTGAGATAAATTCTCTAATTTTGGCACAAACAACAGAGATATTTTGGAATTGTTGACAAGAATTGTTGACAAACATATTTCATTTCAGACTATGTATAAAGAGATAAATTTCGATCGTTTCGTACGCGGATTACTTGTTGTGGTAGGCATCCTTGCTATCTATTTTATTCTCAGTTATCTGAGTGCGGTGCTCATTCCTTTCTTTGTGGCATGGGTCTTTGCTTATATGCTCTATCCCATTGTCATTTTTTTCGAAAAGAAATGTCACCTCAAGAGTCGCATTCTCTGCATCTTCCTCACACTTCTTCTTGTGGGAGGCGTTGTCACAGCTATCGGCCTCATCATTGTGCCGCCGTTTGTGGATGAAGTGAGCAACTTCAAAGAGATTGCGATACAATATATCACCAACGAGAGTCGCCATGCTGATTCGTTACCCAACACGATACAGCATTTTGTGCGGCAGCACGCAGAGGAGCTCCAATTAGAGAATCTCCTCAAGCAGAAAGACATCCAATCGGCCATAAAAAATGTGCTACCCAAGGCGTGGGATTTTCTTTGGTCTACGGCAAGTGTAGTGATTAGCATATTGTCCTCACTTATCGGCATTCTCTATTTCTTCTTCCTCTTGCTCGACTACGAGAAATATGCCAATGGATGGATCAATTTCATACCCAAAGGTAAGCGTATCATTGCGGCGCAAATAGTGGGCGATATCGAACACGGCATGAATGGCTACTTCCGCGGTCAAGCTCTTGTGGCGTTGTCAAATTGCGTTATGTTTTCGATAGGCTTCGTAATTATAGGCTTCCCCATGCCTATCGCCTTGGGTTGCTTCATCGGGCTGATTAGCTTTGTGCCCTACCTACAAGTGGTGGGGATTGTGCCTGCCTTGATTTTGGCACTCCTACGCAGTGCCGACACAGGGCAGAATTTCTGGTTGCTTATCGGTGGAGTAGCTTTGGTTTACATCGTAGTTCAAGTGCTGCAAGACACGATCGTTACCCCTCATGTCATGGGAAAGATAATGGGACTCTCCCCCGCCATCATTCTTCTCTCGCTCACCGTGTGGGGATACATGCTCGGCATCATAGGTCTTATCATCGCTTTGCCCCTCACAACACTGGCCATCTCCTACTATCATCGCTACATTATAGGAGATATAGAAAAGCCCTCCGATGAAACTGAAGAAATAATAGCTGAAAACTCGCTTTCCACAGACGCAGAGAGCAAATAAGAGTTTTTTTCAGTTCAAAACACAAAAAAATGCAGAAAAGTTTGGTTGTATCAAAAACATGCCTTACTTTTGCACTCGCTTAACGGCACTTAGGTCGATCCGCTAGCTCAGCTGGTAGAGCACAACACTTTTAATGTTGGGGTCTTGGGTTCGAACCCCAAGCGGATCACTTAGAGGACTTCTCAAAAGGAAGTCCTCTTTTTTATTAACACAGCCACTTGCTTTCTAGATCGTACTTTCATAAGAAAGCATACTAAATTAAAATCTAATAACCCCAATTCGGTCTAAGAAACGCTCTTTCATGAGTTTTTTAAACCGAATTGGGATTGGTAGGTGTGCGTACTTGTCCCTCCCAACTTCGCCTTGTTGAGCTTCGTCAGTCCTTGCGGGCTGGTGGCGTTGGTGATGCCGAGGCTGTTGTCTACCGCATCATAACGGTACTTGTTCTGCATCAGCTTGCTGTAGAGAAAGCTGTACCAGTATGGCTGCCTAAACAACCCGTTATTCCAAAATAATATTTCTTCCAT